>JAYUWA010000143.1:0-6852 GCA_043753795.1 Bacteroidota bacterium
ATTCCCTTAAAATTAAAGTTAAATTTTCTTCGCAAAAAATTCACACATTACCTCTTATAAGACGGTCCCCGAGCGAAGTCGAGGGGCAATAATTTCGAAAAACGGGTTAGTTATTAGTTATTAGTTATTAGTTATTAATATTCTTTTGGTAGTCCGAAACGATCCCGTTTCCACATTCACAAAATACATTCCATTTGCAAGGTCTGTTGGTAGTTTAATTTCTATTACATGATAACCATTTCCAAATGTTGTGGCATCGAATGTTGTGATAAATTTTCCAAGAAGATTGAATAGTTTAATTCTTACAGGGTCATCTGAATATTTAAAAATTTGTATGTAAAATTTTTCTGAAGCAGGGTTTGGATAAACAAGCAGCGGAGTAATGTTTTCTCTGTCATCAATACCGCTTAGAATGAAATCAGCATTTCCGAAATTCGGAATTCCAAATCCCATTGTATCCGTTGGCGTATTGAAATAGTTCGCACTTTTTTCGATTGCATTCTTTATTTCCATCACCGTTTTAGTTGGATGTGCTTGGATTAAACACGTTGCTGCACCGGCGAGAATCGGACATGAAAAAGAAGTTCCATTTGCGCCGCCGATAGTTCCGAAAGGATCTGCAATTGTTGCATTTGCACCTTTAGCGGCGACATTTGGTTTGACATCACCATCGCTTGATGGTCCGTATGAACTGAAAGAAACATAATTGCCGTCCGAATCGACTGCACCAACAGCAAGTACGCTGTCGCCATCTGCCGGAGCACTGATGTAATGCCAGAAATTATTTCCTGAATTTCCGGCACTGTTCACTACTAAAATTCCTTTTGATACTGCAATGTCAGCAGCAATGGATGACGGACATGTTTGTCCATTCATATCAGCATAAGTATGCGAAGCAGTTGTATCATCAAACGTAGAATAACCGAGAGATGATGAAATTACATCTGCTCCTACGCTATCGGCAAACTCTGCTCCTGCAGCCCAATTATATTCTTCAATAATATTTTCAGAGAAAACATCTTCGGTTCTTAGTAACCAGAAATTCGCATCGGGTGCAGTTCCTACCAATTCTCCGGGAACATTCCCTACAATTGTTGAGAGTACTTGCATACCGTGTGTATCATCTTCATAGACAGATGAATTATTATCTACAAAATCCCATGTACCTAAAATTCCATTTCTACCTCTCAAACTATCAAAGGCCGGTAATACATCAACATTGTAAAATCCTGCATCAAGAACTGCTACAACCATTCCCGAACCGGTATATCCATTGTTGTGTAAATATTCGCCGTTCATAAGATGAATCTGATTAAAAGCAAAACCATAATCAAATGACGATATTCGTAATTGAGAATTACCAACTACAGGAATTCCTGTTTCAAATTTCGAATTCCCTTGACTCGGAACCGTACGTAAGACTTTGGTAATATTCATGACAAAAGGCAGCGATAGAATATTCGACAATACTGAAGAATCACAAACAACAGTAATTCCATTGAACCATTTACTGCGTGAAACTAATCCGGCTCCTTGAGCAACAACTGCATCAATGTAATTTTGATTTACAGGAATATCTTGTTCTGTGACTGGAATTGATTGTGCTGTTCGCCTGGCAATTGCACGTGAAGATAAATAAGCTGAAGGGATTGCAGTAGAATAGAATGAATTTGCCTTATCGGTAAAGCGGATGAAAAATTTCTGAGCAGATGCCTGGTCAGCAATTATTGACGTTATTAGTATCAACAACCATATGATTTTTGATTTCATCTTATTGTTTAAAATTAATTACGGTTTGCTCATACTCCAATCCACTAAGAATTACGATCCCATTTTGAGTAAAAGCTACTCCAACACTGTCAATCTTCTTAAAGATCAAACCTACATTATTACCGTAAATTTCCTTCTTATTAATTCTGTTAATGTTTGAAACAAATTCATTCTGATTTACTGTTACTGTGGAATCAAATTCTATGCCCGAGAATGCTCCGGCAGAATACAAGTCTTCAAAGGTATAATCTTCTGCTGACAAGCTATTATAAGCATTTCCATTCCAGATATAATCCGTTTTGAACGGAAACGTCAGTCGGATATATCTTCGATTGTCTTCCACTCTTTCCAAAGCATTTTTTGTAAGCTTTGATGTCCAGACAGCAGTTAATTCCCACGGCAACGTGTCCGAAAAACGTTTATATCTGCTTACAATATACGCAGTATCACCCTCTCCATCGATCATGCTACTGTCAATTTGTTCTCTGATCAAGAAATTATACAAGACAATGCTAGTATCAACTAAATTTATGTCATCATTGCTCAGGTGAATGATTGAATCCACTTGATATTCGATCCAATAACCGATCTCAACCGGGTAATAATTTTTATACGAGTTTTGTGGAACTTCAAGGTAAACGTCTTTTTTACAAGCATTCAACAGTGTAGCAAAGCCCAGACATAAAAGAATAGCAATTAAGGAACTATTTTTAGTATTGGAAATCATTTCGAGTTTGAGTTCAAATTTAAAACTAAGGAACTTTTATAATTATCGAGTGCTCGGTTTACGACCTTGAACCATAGCGGCGGAATCAGCGCAAGATAAATGGCAGAAGCATAACCACCGGGGAGCTTTGGACTATTTTCATAGGTAAGCAACGTATGATATGGTTTAGAAGCATAGTAGTGATGGTCGCTATGTCTGCTGAGATCGATCAGAAAAAATCTGCTGATAACCTTATCAGTTTGCCAGCTCAGATCTTCCTTTACCCTTTCATCTTCATTGCGTGTCAATCCATAGTGCTCAATATAATTTGTATACTCAAGCAGAAAATTTGCAACAAGTACATGGAGCATAAATACGGTTACACCAATGGTTCCAAAACTGAAAATTAAAACCGTTAAAAGTGTGATGAGAAAAATAGAATTTACGAAAACTGCATTCTCAAAAATACTCTTTCCACTTTTTGATAAACGTTCGCTCTCAAGTTTCCATGCGTTAGAAATCTGTCCGAACATCGATCGGATAAAAAACGCATACAACGATTCATTTCTTTTAGCAGTTGCAGGATCTTTTTTGGTCCCAACCCATTTATGATGAACCCGCAGATGTTCAATATAAAAGTAAATGTTCCCTACAGAGAAAAGAAGGAATTTACCAAGAAACTGGAAGAAGCGGTTTTTTCTGTGAATCAATTCATGAGCGACTACAATGGAAGATGAACCTGAATGTATCCCTGTTGAAATTGCAGCACCTAGTAATGTAAATCCTTGTAGCGCACCACCATTCAGAGAATAAAACAGAGACGACAGACTTGCAATTTGAAAAACGACATGCAATATCAGGATGAGGTCAGGAACTATTTCGTTTTTGGAGAAGCTATTCGACTTATTTTCAGGCATAAACCACTCGACGATACTCAGAAAACCAAGTGTAAAAATAAGATTTGCAAAGACCCAATAGCCGCCAAGCAAGTTACCGTAAACAGTAACAATTCCAGGTAACAGGCTCCATAAATACCCCAGATTTCTTAACATTTTTATCTCAGAACTTGTCCAAATTTAACTAATTTCAACTGACCAATCATCATTGAAAAGTAACAATTTTTGAGCACATTTTACCGTTCAGGAGTTGGAAATAAGTGAGTACTTTAGCGCATCGTAATTCAGAAACAATGAAGAAATTAGTACTGTTAGCATTCTTTGGTCTACTATCAGCAATTGGTCAAGCTCAGAAGATCGACCATAATGGACTGGTCCAATTTTCCGGGGTAATAGTTACAGCAGATAGTTTAGCACCTGTACCTTTTACAAGTGTTATGATCAAAAATTCTAATCGCGGAACGATCAGTGATTACTTCGGTTTTTTCTCCTTTGTTGCAAAAATGCGTGACACAATAGAATTCGGTGCAATAGGTTTTAAGAAGGCGATTTTCGTGATCCCCGATACACTCAGCGATATGCGCTGTTCGATGATACAGATCCTCAAGCCTGATACAATTATGCTTCGTGAAGTTGTAATTTTTCCATGGCCGACAAAAGAACAATTTAAAGAAGCCTTTATTCAGTTGAGAATTCCTGATGATGATCTTGCTAGAGCTGAGAAAAATCTGAGTGAAGGTAAACTTGCATTTCTTGCTTCAGGAATGGCAATGGATGGCAGTATGAATTTTAAATATGCAATGGAACAAAATTCCACCCGCCTGTATTATGCCGGACAGCTTCCACCAAACAATTTATTGAATCCAATTGCCTGGTCGAAGTTTATTCAGATGTGGCAGAATGGTGCATTTAAAAAGAAAGAAACACCTACGAAAGATTAATTTCAGAATAAATCCTCTCTCCCTTATGGCAAGCAAGCGCCTGCTTCTCTCCTTTTTCATTTTCGTTTTTTTATCGGCAACGATAAATGCTCAGCAAGCTGGAACAATTTCAGGAAAAGTAAAAGATCCGAATGGAAATCCGCTATTCGGTGCCAGTATTGGTATCATTGGAAAATCAATTGGAGTGTATTCAAAAGATGATGGAACTTTTAGTTTACAAGTTCCTGCCAATGAAAATCTGCAAGTTGTTATCTCATTCACCGGATTGAAGCAAGATACTTTCAACATTCGCTTGATTCCCGGAGAAAAGAAAGAGATCAATTCAAAGATGGCCGGGAAGATCTATCAGATCACTGAATTTACTGTTAGAGACAGATCACTGAAGAGTGAAAACGCTACACCTATTGATCCGAAAGTTGTGAAGATGATTCCTACACCGAATCAATCAGTAGAAGATATTTTAAAGACATTACCGGGTGTTTCATCTGCAAATGAATTAAGTTCAACTTACAATGTACGCGGTGGAAACTATGATGAGAACCTTGTTTACATCAATGACTTCGAAGTGTACAGACCGTTGCTCGTTCGATCGGGTCAGCAGGAAGGATTAAGTGTGATCAATCCTGACATGGTTGATGGAATCAAATTTTCTGCCGGAGGCTTTGATGCAAAGTATGGTGACAAATTAAGTTCAGTACTTGACATACGTTACCGCAGACCGAAAAAGTTTGGCGGATCAATCAGTGCATCTTTATTGGGCGCCTCACTTGAACTTGAAAACCAGAGTAAGTCAGGAAAATTCTATTACATGGTTGGTGGTCGACAAAAATCGAATCAGTATTTGCTGAACACTTTTGAAACGCAAGGAGAATATAAACCATCGTTTACAGATGTACAGGTGTTGACAGGAGTCGATCTGTCTAAAAAACTTAACATAGAAGTTTTCGGAAATTATGCACGAAACAGATACACACTTGTTCCGCAATCAAGAGAAACAAATTTCGGAACTATCAACGATGCAAAGCGGTTCACTGTATTTTTTGAAGGTCAGGAAGTAGACAGATACGAAACATTTACAGGTGCATTTTCTGCTACATTCAAACCAAAACCAAAATTGTCATTAAAACTTATCGGGTCGTATTATAAATCGCATGAAGAAGAAAATTTCGATATTCTCGGCCAGTACTTTCTGGATCAGTTAGAGAATGATCTTGGTAAAGACGATTTTGGAAATGTTGCTTTCAATCTGGGTGTTGGCTCATTCCTGAATCATGCGAGAAATAAACTTGACGGTGAAATTTTTTCTCTTGAGCAAAAGGGCGAGATCATCAATGAAAGTAGTTTATGGCAGTGGGGTGTAAAAGTTCAGCAGGAAACTTTTACAGATAAATTGCATGAATGGTATTATAATGATTCTGCCGGTTTCTCAATTAATTCATACAGAGATTCCATGAATCCGCAGATCATACTGAATGATGTTGTGATTGGAAGAAACAATTTAACGACTCATCGTATCAATGGATATATTCAAAACACCTGGCAAATCACGGATACAACACGATTAGTATTAACCACAGGTATCAGAGCAAACTATTCCGATCTGAATGAAGAGCTGATCATTTCGCCGCGGGTTTCAGTAACATACAAGCCACGTGGTAAAAAGAATCTGAGTCTGCGTGCAGCAGGTGGATTTTATTACCAGCCACCCTTCTACCGCGAATTGCGCGGAACAGACGGAAAACTATATCCGGATATCAAAGCTCAAAAATCCATTCATGCTGTTGTTGGGGGTGACATGACATTTCTTGCTTTGGGTCGTGAATTCAAATTGACTGCAGAAATTTTTTACAAATCACTTGAGAATCTTGTTCCATATAAAGTCGACAATCTTCGTTTACGATATTTACCTCAGTATACATCAAAAGGCTATTCACAAGGAATCGACTTTCGTTTGTATGGGGATTTTGTACCGGGAGCTGAATCATGGCTAAGTGTATCTTATTTACAAACTGAAGAAGACCTTCGTGGAGATTTTTATTACATGTATCGAGATTCAGCAGGTAAAGAAATACTACCGGGGTATACAAATGAAAAGCCGGTAGATTCAACAAAAGTTGAACCTGGTTATATACCGCGTCCGGCCGATCAACGACTGACATTCGGGGTTTTCTTTCAGGATTACCTCCCAAAATTCCCGACTTATAAAATGCAGTTAAGTCTGATCTTTGGCACAGCACTGCCTTTTGGTCCACCGGGAAATAACAGATATACCGATTTGTTACGCACACCAACATATCGTCGAGTTGATATTGGATTTTCGAAACAACTTATCGGCGATGAAGTAAAAAAGAAACCACAAGGAAAATTCCTGAAGAGTTTTGAAACAATGTGGGTAGGTTTAGAAGTCTTCAATTTACTTCAGGTAAGCAATGTCGCTTCCTATACCTGGATCACTGACGTTTCGAATGCAAGGAAATATGCCGTACCGAATTATCTGACCGGTCGTCAACTGAACATTCGCCTTACTGCCCAATTCTGA
>JAYUWA010000144.1:0-6846 GCA_043753795.1 Bacteroidota bacterium
GTTTCAGAGTATCCTGAATGCAATCTCTTATCTCAGTTGTCAGTCGCTCCTGAACTTGCAAACGACGGGCAAAGGCATCAACTACTCGCGGAATTTTACTTAATCCTACTATTTTTCCATCAGGGATATATGCAATGTGCGCTTTACCAAAAAATGGCAACAAATGATGTTCGCACATAGAATAAAGCTCTATGTCTTTTATAAGAACCATTTGTCGGTACTCATCGGTAAATAGAGCCGACCGCAGGATATCTTCCGGATTCTGATCATAGCCATTCATTAAAAACTGAATTGCTTTCGCTGCACGTTCAGGAGTTTTTAGGAGCCCTTCTCGCTCTGAATCTTCTCCAACCAGTTTTATGATTTCCCGATAATGAGTGGAAATGGATTGTACCAGTTTCGGATTATAGTGATCGATCTTCGTATAGCCGATCGATTCGTCGTTTTCTAAATAGTTTTCTGCCATCATAGTTTATTAAACACCAAAGTATTCAACAAAGTTTTTATCCGTCTCTTGTAATTTTATCGAATGTAAAATACAACCCAGTGAACTGATCGGTTTTTCAATCTGTTTCCAGAATTCTATAGCAAGATTTTCTGTTGAACTAAACTTATCTTTCATGAAATCGACATCAACGTTTATATTCTTATGATCGACTTTGTCGAGAATATATTGTTTGATCACCTCACTTACATCGGTCAGATTGGTGACAAATCCGGTTTCCGGATTCACTTCACCCTTCACGGTCACCCACAAAATATAATTGTGACCATGCCAATTCGGATTGGCACATTTACCAAACACTTCATTGTTTTTCTCTTCCGACCAGTCTGCCCGAGATAATTTATGTGCGGCACTAAACGACTCTTTTCTAGTAATATAGATCATTTTTTCAAGATAATGGGTGCAAAGATAAACCTTTGGAATGAAGCTATGTTCAAACCGGCAACTATCTTTGCAGTTATGAAGATATTAATTGCGGCTGCGACAGCAGAAGAAATCTCGATTTTGAAGGAAATTGACACTTATGGACATGAAATCGACTTTCTGATCACAGGAATTGGCATGGTACCGACAGCTTATATGGTTACCAGACAATTTGCGGCAAGCGAATATGATCTGGCGATCAATATTGGTTTGGCCGGCAGTTTTGACAGAAGTTTGGAGATCGGAGAAGTTGTAAGGGTGGAAGTCGATCACCTATCAGAAGTAGGTGCAGAAGATGGAGACAATTTTCTCACACTGGAAGAAATGGGACTAGAAGGATTATCTTCCGTGAGTATGGAGATCGACTACCATTCAGATACGCTGAATAGTTTACCGGTTGTTTCTGCCATTACAGTAAATACAGTTCATGGAAATGATGCAAGCATTGAAAAAATCGTACACCGATTAAATCCATCGATAGAAACAATGGAAGGTGCAGCTTTTCTTTTTGTATGTAAAAGAGAAAAGACAATGGCCATTCAACTTAGAAGTATTTCAAACTATGTTGAGAAAAGAAACCGCGAAAGCTGGAATATTCCTCTGGCACTTTCAAATCTGCACAGAACCATCATTCAGATACTTCAGGAAATAACAGAATGAAAAAATTACAACTTGCATTTTCACCTTGCCCGAACGACACGTATATGTTCGATGCCATGATCCATGGCAAGATCGACACAGAAGGCCTGGAATTTGAAGTTGCACTTGCAGATGTTGAAACATTAAATAAAAAAGCAATTTCAGGAGAGTCGGTGATCTCAAAGCTTAGCTTCTTTGCCTATACAAACGTGACTGAAAAATATCAGTTGCTTTCCTCCGGCAGTGCTTTAGGGAAAGGTGTCGGACCATTGTTTATTTCAGAGAAAAAATTTAATGATCCTGAAAACGAAATTAAATCGATTGCAATCCCGGGTAAGAATACAACTGCATATTTTCTTTTCCGGACTTTTTTTCCAAAACTTACCAATCTAAATGAGATCGTTTTCTCAGATATAGAGTCTGCTATCTTAGAAGGAAAAGTTGATGCCGGAGTGATCATTCACGAGAACAGATTTACGTATGAAGCAAAAGGATTGATCAAGATCGCTGACCTCGGAGATCTGTGGGAGCAAAAAACAAAGCTTCCTATTCCATTAGGAGGAATTGTTATAAGAAGAGACATTGACGAGAATACAAAAAAGAAGGTTGAAAGGGTATTACGTAAGAGCGTAGAATTTGCTTTTGCCAATCCGGAATCCTCCGACGAATATGTAAGATTGCACGCTCAGGAAATGTCACCGGAAGTTCGCAAAAAGCACATTGATCTTTATGTTAACTCCTACTCCACCGATCTTGGTCCGAATGGAAAGAGTGCGATCCATGAAATGTTTCGCCTTATCGGAGTAAGTGATGAAAATATTTTTGTTTAAATTAGATTATTTAGAATAGAATCAGGAAATTAATTTTATTTGTACTATGATCATTGTAACAGGTGCCGCCGGATTTATCGGAAGTTGTTTAGTAAGCAAGTTAAACGCTGAAGGCTTTAATGACCTTGTTGTTGTAGATGAATTCAGTCATGCTGAAAAAAACAAAAATCTGGAAGGGAAAACTTTTTCCGCGAAAGTTGAGCGCGATCAATTTCAGCAATGGTTAAAAGATAATCACCGATTCGTACAATTTATATTTCATATTGGAGCACGAACAGATACAACAGAATTCAACAAAGAAATATTTGATGAGCTAAATCTTAATTTCACGAAAGACATCTGGAAAACTTGCGTAGAATTTGGACTTCCTTTGGTGTATGCATCTTCTGCTGCAACTTATGGTAATGGTGAATTTGGCTATGACGATGATGAATCTATCATTGACAAACTTGTTCCGCTGAACCCGTATGGCGATTCTAAAAATGATTTTGACAAGTGGGCAATCGCACAGGAAAGAAGACCATATTTCTGGGCCGGATTAAAATTCTTCAATGTATACGGACCGAATGAATTTCACAAAGGCCGGATGGCTTCGGTAATATTTCATGCATTCAATCAGATCAATAAGACAGGTGGAATGAAATTGTTCCGTTCACATAATCCTGACTACAAAGACGGAGAGCAACTGCGCGATTTTGTGTATGTGAAAGATGTAACTTCTGTATGTATGTTCTTATTGAATCACAGAAAAGATTCCGGCATCTATAATTTAGGATCCGGCCAAGCCCGTACATTTTTAGACCTGACGCGCAATACTTTCAAAGCAATGGGAAAACCGGAGCATATAGAATTCATGGATACGCCAATTGATATCAGAGATAAATATCAATACTACACAGAAGCGAATATGAATAAATTGAAGAGTATTGGTTACTCTACTCCTTTTCATACTTTGGAAGAGGGTGTTGAGGATTACGTGAAAGGGTACTTGATGACTGGCAAGTATTTGTGAGTGGACTCAAGTCAAAATAAAAAAAACACTAAGAACACAAGTTCACAATGAGAGCACGGAATGGCAATTCTCCTCTGCGGATTTTCTGCGTATTCTGCGCAAATCTGCGGGAAATAAAATCCAGCTGAAATAAATAGTAATCTTTGTTTAAAGCCACCGAATTACGAATTACTTATTCCTACCGAACAATCCTCATCTCATCAATCAACCTCGTTGCTTTTCCATACTTTTCGACAACGAATAGAAAGAAATGCATATCCATTGCAATATTTCTGCAGGTATTTTCATCGAAATAATAATCGCTCATATTTCCTTCCCATAACCGGTCGAAATTGATTCCGATCAGTTGACCTTTTGAATTCAGCACCGGACTTCCCGAATTACCGCCTGTTGTATGATTGGAAGAAATGAAACCTACAGGCACAGAACCATTTTTTGCATAAGAACCAAAGTCTCTATTACGGATCAAGGTTTCAAGTTCAAGAGGAAAATCGAAATCAGGATCTGTTCGGTCAATTTTTTCAAGTATACCGTCTGTTGTTGTGCTGAAAGTATAGAACTTGGCGTCTGCTGCTCTCATTCCGCTTACATTGCCGTACCCGATGCGCAACGTACTGTTTGCATCCGGATAAAATTTTCTGTTCTTATCTGTTTCGCGAAGCAATGCAATATATTTTCTTTGCAATCTGTTTAATTCAACATTCAGTGCTGCAATTTGAACAGTCAGATTCAGTGAGCCAGATGAGATCTCTTTGCCAAACATATAGCCTTCATCTTTTTGCAAACGCTTGATCTTTCCTTTTTTAAAATTATCCAGATAACTGATCAGTGCTGTAGAGTCACTAAATAATGACTTTTCAAATATCCGCTCTGTATATTCTTGGATATCATTGTCATTTTGAAATGCTGAAAAGAAAGATGGTTTATAATCTTTTGTCAACTGACTATTCGCGAGTTTCAACAAAGCGAAACATACTTTTTTATCGGTCGGTTTTGAATAATTCTTATGAAAGCCTCTCAAATCATTTTTCAATCGTTTCAGCTCTTTGTCCAGGGACTCTTCACTGGCAGTGTCACTCTGCGAAAGAGTGATCAGCTTCTGAAACTTTACAGCGAGCTGCGCAAATTCAATCCCTTGTAATGCTTCGACAAAGTAATCATGATTATGATTTAATGGCTTGAGTTGGCTATTAAACATTGCAATACTGTCAATGATCGGTTTAGCTTTTCCATTCGATTCAGAAATTATCTTTGATTCATATTCCTTTTTTTTCTCTACAACTTTGAAAGTTTTTAAACCAATATTTTCACCACGCCATTTTTTGGAGAAGTTGGAAATTGTATTGAACTTTGAAGAGTATTTTAAATAGATGGTATCGTTTGAATACATTTCAGAGCGCCAATGATTAAGGCGTTCTTCTCTGATCTTTATCTTATTTGGATTGGTTTGCGAATAGATCAGATTTAATGATGAAGCGGTAAGATATTGATTTGTCCTTCCCGGAAATCCGTAGATAAATGTGAAGTCACCTTCTTTCACACCTTCAATATTTATTTCCAGAAACTTTTCGGATTTGTATGGAACATTTGATTTTGAAAAATCTGCCGGTTTGTTTGTAGAATCACAATAGATTCTGAACAATGCAAAATCACCGCTATGACGTGGCCATAACCAGTTGTCAGCTTCGCCACCAAACTTTCCTACTGAAACCGGTGGTGTTCCTACAAGTCTGATATCACGGAATACTTCTGTCAGAAAAAGAAAATATTCATTCCCTCCATAAAAAGGTCTGACAACCGCTTTGATCTTTTTCTTTGAATATTCTTCTACAATACTATCACTGATCATTTTGATAGTTGAACTTCTGCTTTCCTCATTCAGGTTTTCATCAACACGACTGAAAACTGCAGTTACATCTATGATCTCTTTGACGAAAGTAACAGTTAATCCGGGACAAGGAATTTCTGTAGAATCGGAATTAGCCCAAAAACCATTTACAAGATGATTGTTTTCAATTGAACTTAATGCTTGGATATTCGAAAAGCCACAGTGATGATTTGTCATAAGCAACCCTCTGCTGCTGATAACTTCGCCTGTACAACCTCCGCCAAATTGTACAATAGCATCCTTCAAACTACCATTGATGACACTGTAGATATCACTTGCTGTGATCTTCATTCCCAATTGTTGCATTTCAGATTCATTGAGCTGCTGCAGCAATTGCGGAAACCACATTCCTTCTCTGGCTGTTGCTTTGAAAAAAAATGTTGTGATAGTAAGAAGTAGGATTAGTTTTTTCATGACGGGTATAAATAAGATATCAGTACGAAGTAAAATGCCAAAACATTATCTTCATACTGAAAAGAAATTCGATTTTATCTGACTCTTGGTTTTTTACTTTGCTTCAAGCATTGTAAGGTCGCGTTGCATTTCCAAAAGAGAAGACTTTATTTTTGACAAAGTATTCTTCAATGCAATTTTATTGACGAATGCATCCTGATCTGATTGAGATGCAGAAAAAATAGGAATGTCAATTGGGTTATCGTGCAATTGAACTTCATTTCCGTTTGAATAGAAATCCGATCGAATTGTACGTTTATCTTTCAATTCAGTTTTTGCTCCTTTCAGAGTAAACCCTTTTTCTTTTACCAAGTGATAAATTTTCTTAAAATTTTCAATATCAGGTTGAGTGTACATCCTGTTACCTTTTTTATTGGTTGCCGGACGAATCACATCAAATTCCTTTGACCAGAAACGGATATGAGAAGTGTTTACGTTGAACATTTGTGCTACTTCCCCAATGGTGTAGTATAATTTCTCGATTTCTTTCTCTTTATACGGCATTTGTGGTCCTTTTAAGTTTAGCGAATATAGAGTGTATGTTTTAAATATCCAACAACTTTTTCATGCAGACAAAAAAAAACCTGCACCGTAAGATGCAGGTTTCCAGAGGTCTTAACAAATTATTCCTGAACGATCATTCTTGCCTGATAAACACTGCTGCCACTGATCATTTCCACAATATAAATTCCTTTTGAATAATTCTGAAGATCTACACCAATAATATTTTCCCCTGCTATAGCATTATAGTCATTCATCCAAACTATTCTGCCATTCATATCAAAGATCCGCATTTTGAAATTCTGATCTTGCGTTGGATAGAAACTCAGGTTGAAAATTCCCTGACTTGGATTTGGATAAACAGTGAAATCAATATTTTCAATCGACGAAATCGTTTCATCGTTTCTTTGTCTTGCTA
Source organism: Bacteroidota bacterium (assembly GCA_043753795.1). Taxonomy (GTDB): domain Bacteria; phylum Bacteroidota; class Bacteroidia; order AKYH767-A; family 2013-40CM-41-45; genus JADKIH01. The sequence continues at coordinate 6,670 of JAYUWA010000144.1, forward strand.
CACTTGGTGTCGTGAATGGAATTCTCAACTGATTTGCCGACTTCACATTGTAACAAATTGATCTCAGATAAACAGAGTAAACAGTACCCGGAGTCAATCCCGTTAACTGATACGAGTTCGGTGAACCGGCAGGTGTCGGAATGATCACTGTGATTGATGAACCTTCTGGTGAACCTG
>JAYUWA010000145.1:0-2198 GCA_043753795.1 Bacteroidota bacterium
AATCACTAAAATCCCGGTTCTGACTTTTTCCCGGTAATCCCTTAATCCATTAAAATCCCGTTTCTGACTTTTTCCCTCTATTGTAACTTCAATCCAGAAAATCCATGAATCACTAAAATCCCGGTTCTGACTTTTTTTTCCCTAAATCACTAATACCCCGGTTCTGACTTTTTCCCGGTAATCCATAAATCCATTAAATCCCGGTCAAAATCCCGATTTAATGATGTAATTTGCCCCTCCACATTTAGCTGAGTATCCCATTTAACTATGCCTCAAAAAAGAATCGATACCAAAATAAAACCCGTCGTCTGCGTCGGAGCATCATTAGTCGATCTGACTTTCCGGTGCGAAGCACAACCGGTTTTGAATACTTCAAATCCTGCAACAATGCACCGGAGTCCGGGTGGAGTGGTGAGAAATATTGCACATCATTTATCGCTGCTCGATATTCCTGTTGAGCTGATCACGGTTTTAGGTGATGATCCTGATGGACATTGGTTGTCGAAGCAGTGTACTGACATCGGAATTTCCATGACAGGGTCAGTCTGGCTTGATAAACCTACAGGAACCTTTGCATCCATCGCAACCCCTGCCGGTGATCTTCATATCGGTGCTGTTAGTTCTGAGACCGATGTAATGTTGAATACAGATTTTTTGCAAAGTCGTTCCGAAATAATTCTGAATGCATCAGTCGTTGTTGCAGATTGCAATTTATCAGTGAATGCATTGAAGTGGCTGATCAAATTCTGTAATGAGAACGATGTGCCTTTGATCGTAGAAACTGTTTCCGTTCCGAAGGCATCACGTTTGAGGGATGCATTGCCGGGAAAATTATTGTTAGTAAAACCTAACCGCGAAGAGTTGGCAGTATTTGAACAGGACACACACGTTACTCCTGAAGAAAAAATTGCACACTTGCACATGCTTGGATTTAAAAATGTCTGGTTAAGTCGTGGTGCCGATGGTTCCTTGTTCTCTGATGGAAATAATGTTACTTCAATTCCCGCTCCACGAGTTCATGTAAAAGATGTGAATGGAGCAGGTGATGCTTTGCTTGCAGGCTGGATCTGGGCGTGGCTTCAGGACAAAGGTGTGATGGAGTGTATAAGTTACGGACAAGCTGCTGCAGCATGTTTACTCGAAGTTTTCGGTGCGATCAGAAATGATCTTTCACCGCAATTAATAGAAGAAAAAATTTCCCTTCAGCAAAAATGAGTTACCCGCTAAATTTTTCTGCAGAAGTAAAAGCTGCGCTTGATGAGAACCGTCCGATCGTAGCTTTAGAGTCAACGATCATTTCTCATGGAATGCCATATCCGAAAAATGTTGCAACTGCACGTGAGGTAGAAAGTATTGTCAGAAAAAATGGAGCGACACCGGCAACTATTGCAATCCTGAATGGAAACATACACGTTGGACTCAACGATGATCAAATGGAGTCGTTGGGAAATTACAAAGGTGTATGGAAAGTCAGTCTGCGTGATATGCCGTATGTTGTTTCGCAAAAACTGAATGGTGCCACAACAGTTGCAGCCACCATGAGAATTGCATCAATGGCCGGTATAAAAATATTTGTTACCGGAGGAATAGGAGGAGTGCATCGCGGCGCAGAAAACACAATGGATATTTCTGCCGATCTCACGGAGATGAGCCAGACGAATGTAGCTGTAGTTTCAGCCGGAGTGAAATCAATTCTCGACATCGGACTAACTCTCGAATACTTAGAAACACTTGGAGTACCCGTCGTAACATTCGGTAGCCCTGATTTCCCAAGCTTTTATTCCCGCAAAAGCGGATTTCCTTCGCCGCTTCAATTAAATTCGCCTCAAGAAATTGCAGCATTGCTAAAAGCTAAATGGGAAATGGGTTTGAACGGTTCGGTCATGATCGCCAATCCAATTCCTGCCGATAAAGAATATCCATTTGAAAAAATGGAGCAACACATTTCCGCAGCACTAAAAGCAGCAAAGGAAAAAGGAATTACCGGAAAAGAAACAACTCCCTTCATTCTGAAATTTATTGCCGAAGCAACCGGCGGCGAAAGTCTGGAATCCAATATTGCTCTTGTTTTTAATAATGCGGAGTTGGGGGCGAGGATTGCTCAAAATCTTTAAATTCTAAATAAGTTCAAAGTTCAATGTTCAAAGTTCAAAGTTGGCTTCGTAGCAACCTACGAAGCCAACTTGAACTTTGAACTT
>JAYUWA010000146.1:0-6837 GCA_043753795.1 Bacteroidota bacterium
CTGCAACGTGTGTTCCATGACCAAAAGGACTGTCGTAATGCTGAGTTGAAGTGTCGATCTGATTTCCAACGAACTCTTTTCCGTAACCATAAGGCTGCGGTTGTGTTGCAGGATTAATATTTACAATCGATTGATCCCATAAGAATTTTATTCGTGTATTTCCAAACTCGTCTCTGAAATCAGGATGAGTGTAATCAATTCCTTCATCAATAATTCCAACAACTACTCCTGTACCATCATACCCTTGAGGTAATCCAAATCCATTCTGAACTTCAAGTACATGATTGTTTCTTATTGCCTGATCATTCATTGGAACAAGTTTGTGGTAGCTGCTTTCTATGCGTTGAACTTCTGCAACTTTTGCAAGTAATTCAATTTTGTTCAACGGAATTCTGATCGAAGCAATGTCACCTGCAGAATTTTTGAAGACACCACCAAGTTCAATCGTCTTTGCTCTGATGATATCCACATTTCCTTTTACTAAAACTGAGATCTCTCTCGAGTCATTGCCGTCAGCTTTCAACTTTCGTTTCAAACCAAAATTCATTTTTGAAGGTTGTGCTTTTGCATTTGTCTGTACATTCGAAACAGCGGTCTGCGCATCTGTATTCAACGATAAAACGACTGACAGAATCAGGAAAATAATATTTTTCATTTTTGTAACTGGAATTTATGATGATTATTACTGATTATCAGGCTTTTTGTTACCAGTAAATGAGTCGTTTTCTGACGGGATAAGTGTGACTGATTTCAAAATAAAACATTGAAAATCCTTCAAAATCGAGGATTTTAATGACAAATTCCTTTTTTGCCTTTTTTTAACGACATTTGCAGCCTCTTTTAAAGGAATAATGGATTGAAAAGACACACTTTTTGGTCACCTCTCAAATAATATAAAACACTATGGCAGACGATAAAAAAATAATTTTTTCGATGGTTGGAGTAAGCAAAACTTACCCGCCTCAAAAACAAGTTCTGAAAGACATCTATCTTTCATTTTATTACGGTGCAAAGATCGGTATCCTTGGTTTGAATGGTGCCGGAAAATCAACTCTGATGAAGATCATCGCCGGGCTTGAAAAATCATTTACCGGAGAAGTTGTTTTTTCACCGGGTTATAGTGTTGGCTATCTTTCACAAGAACCTGAATTCGATAAAGACAAAACAGCTCGGGAAGTTGTGATGGAAGGTGCACAGAAAGTTGTAGATCTTTTGAAAGAATTTGAAGAGATCAATAATAAGTTTGCTGAACCGATGGATGATGATGCAATGAATAAACTCATTGAACGACAAAGTCAGGTACAGGATGCAATTGATGCTTCTAACGGCTGGGAGATTGATAATAAGATCGAAATTGCAATGGACGCACTTCGTTGTCCGGATCCTGAAACTAAAATTGCTACTTTATCCGGCGGAGAAAAACGTCGTATAGCATTATGTCGTTTGTTGCTGCAGGAACCGGATGTACTTTTGCTCGATGAGCCAACGAATCACTTAGATGCTGAATCAGTATTGTGGTTAGAACAGCATTTGCAGAAATATTCAGGAACAGTAATCGCAGTAACTCACGATCGATACTTCCTCGACAATGTGGCCGGATGGATCCTTGAACTTGACAGAGGCGAAGGAATACCATGGAAAGGAAATTATTCTTCATGGCTTGAGCAGAAATCAAATCGATTGGCTCAGGAAGAACGTACAGAAAGTAAGCGTCAGAAAACTTTGCAACGGGAATTGGAGTGGGTTCGTTTATCTCCTAAAGGTCGTCATACAAAATCAAAAGCGCGTATTGCTGCTTATGATACCATGTTGAATCAGGATGTAAAAGAGAAAGAAGAAAAGCTGGAATTATTTATTCCACCGGGACCACGTTTAGGCGGTGTTGTAATTGAAGCCAATAATATTTCGAAGGCTTATGGAGATCGTGTTTTGTTTGAAAACCTTAGCTTCTCCTTGCCACCGGCAGGAATCGTTGGAGTGATCGGACCGAATGGTGCGGGTAAGACAACGCTATTCAAAATGATAATGGGTTTAGAAAAACCTGACAGTGGTGAATTCAAAGTTGGAGAAACAGTTCAGATTGGTTACGTTGATCAATCGCATGATGATCTTATTCCGGGAAAAACAGTTTATGAAATTATCTCAGGTGGAACAGATACGATGATCGTAGGAAGTCAAAAGTTGAATTCTAGAGCATTTGTCTCTAAATTTAATTTTAGTGGAACTGACCAGAGTAAAAAGCTTGAAGTCCTTTCCGGAGGAGAAAGAAATCGTGTCCATCTTGCTATTGCATTGAAACAAGGTTCGAACGTTTTATTACTCGATGAGCCTACGAACGATATTGATATAAATACTTTGCGTGCATTAGAAGAAGCATTGGAAAATTTTGCCGGCTGCGCCGTAGTTATTTCCCATGATAGATGGTTCCTTGATCGTATCGCTACTCATATTTTGGCTTTCGAAGGTGACTCTCAGGTTTATTTCTTTGACGGTAACTTCTCGGAGTACGAAGAGAATAAAAAGCAACGCTTGGGGGATGTACAGCCGCATCGGATTAGGTATCGTTCGTTGGTCAGATAAGGGTAGAAATACGGAAACTTTTGTTTAAAGTGTTTAAAGTGTTTAAGGTGTTGCGATACTTTCGAAGCACTTTAAACCCTTTAAACACTTGAAACTCCTAACAAAGGTATACGTTACAGACTTTTTCACATAAATTATTGTGAATAATTCCCCGCAATGTCCTATTTTCAAGTCCGATTGATATCTATTTTAGAGGCTAAGTAAAAACTATGTCAAAACCAAGCATACCAAAAGGTACAAGGGATTTTTCTCCGATTGAAATGCGCCGGCGGAATTATATTTTCGATACCATCCGGACCATTTATTCACGCTATGGGTTTGAACAGATCGAAACTCCGTCGATGGAAAATTTGTCGACACTTGAAGGTAAGTATGGTGAAGAAGGCGATAAGTTACTTTTCAGAATATTAAATTCAGGCGAAGTCATTGATCAGATAAAGAAATCGGAAGGAAATATCGCTATGCGCGATATAACTGAAAAAGGACTCCGGTATGATCTCACAGTTCCTTTTGCACGATATGTTGTAATGAACCAAAATGAAATTTCGTTTCCATTCAAAAGATTTCAGATTCAACCTGTATGGCGCGCTGATCGTCCGCAGAAAGGCAGATACCGAGAATTTTTTCAATGTGATGCTGATGTTATTGGTTCTAATTCTCTGATGAATGAAATTGAACTGATATCAATTATCTGTGATGTATTCGAGAATTTGAAATTCGGTGTAACGATCAAACTGAATAACAGAAAAGTTCTTGCAGGAATTGCAGAGTTAATAGGAGCTTCGGATAAAATTATTGACATCACTGTTGCAATTGATAAACTTGACAAGATCGGCATTGATAAAGTAATTGAAGAGTTGAAATCAAAAGAAATTTCAGATCGTTCGATCGAATTACTCAAGCCTGTCATTGATCTAAAAGGTACAAATGACGAAAAACTAAAAGTACTTTCAGAAGTGTTATCAAATTCTGAAATTGGTAAAAAGGGAATTGAAGAACTTCGGACTATACTCGCAGGATCTGGCGATATTCCACCTTTATGTGCACTAGAACTGGATATTACTCTAGCCAGAGGCCTGAACTATTATACCGGAGCAATTATAGAAGTGAAAACGAATGATTCACGAACAACATTTTCAGGTAGTATCTGCGGTGGCGGACGATATGATGATCTGACTGGAATTTTTGGATTACCGAATATGTCGGGTGTAGGAATATCTTTTGGTGCAGACCGAATCTATGATGTACTTGAAGAAATAAATGCATTTCCGGATTTCAGTAATGTGTCGACACGATTGATGTTTGTCAATTTCGGAAATGCGGAGGCAATATATTGCTTGCAGATTGCTAAACAATTACGGAAGGTAAACATTAATACTGAAGTTTATCCTGACGACGCAAAAATGAAAAAGCAAATGGCTTATGCCGATAAAAAGAATATTCCATTTGTAGCATTAATTGGTTCCGAAGAAATGAGTTCAGGAAATCTTACAATAAAGAATATGGTTTCCGGTGAGCAGTTAAAAGTAACAGCAGAACAACTTGCGGATTTAATTTCCTGATAATTATTATTGAATATTATGGCACAAGCTCTACATAAGATCAGCAACAAAGAACTTTCGATCAATGAGATCGAAGATATTATTTTTGAAAACAGGAAGCTCGCGCTTTCTGATGAAGCAAAAGCAAAAATTGTTAAGTGCAGAAAGTATCTTGACCGTAAGCTTAAAGAATACAGCGAACCAATTTATGGGATCAATACCGGTTTTGGCGCACTTTATAATAAATCAGTTTCCGAAAATGACCTTGGTAAATTGCAACGAAACCTCATGGTATCGCATGCATGTGGGACAGGGGATATAGTACCTGGAGAAATTGTGCGTTTGATGTTGCTTTTAAAAATTCAGGGATTATCGTATGGTAATTCCGGAGTTCAGTTAGTTACGGTAGAAAGATTAGTTGATTTTTTCAATAACAATATTTTCCCGGTCGTATATCAGCAAGGTTCACTTGGTGCTTCCGGAGATCTTGCTCCACTTGCACATCTTTGTTTGCCATTGATTGGAGAGGGAGAAGTGTTGTTTGAAGGAAAAATTCAACCATCAAAAAATATTCTGAAAAAATTCGGATGGAAACCTATTGAACTTCAGTCGAAGGAAGGACTTGCATTATTGAATGGAACGCAGTTCATGTCTGCATATGGTTTGCATTGTATAATGAATTCTTATCAGCTTGCTTCAATGGCTGATTTTGTTGCAGCTATTTCTCTTGATGCATTCGATGGCCGTCAGGAACCCTTTGATAAACTCATTCACAAGATCAGGCCACATAAAGGTCAGATCGATGTTGCTGAGAATATGAGGAATATTTTGAAGGGAAGTCAGATGATAAAGAGGAGAAAGGAACATGTACAGGATCCTTATTCTTTCCGCTGTATTCCACAAGTCCATGGTGCATCACGGGATGCCATTAACTATGCAGCAGGAGTAATTTTGACTGAGATCAATTCGGTCACAGATAATCCAACAGTATTTCCTGACGATGATAAAGTGATCTCTGCCGGGAATTTTCATGGACAACCTTTGGCCTTGGCAATGGATTTTCTTGCTATTGCATTAGCCGAGCTGGGAAATATTTCTGAAAGAAGAACTTATTTGTTAATTTCAGGTCAGCGTGGACTTCCTCCGTTTCTGGCCGGAAATCCGGGTTTAAATTCAGGATTTATGATCCCACAATACACTGCTGCATCAATTGTAAGTCAAAATAAACAATATTGTACGCCCGCATCGATCGATAGTATCGTTTCGAGCAATGGGCAGGAAGATCATGTAAGTATGGGTGCGAATGCCGCTACAAAGTTGTTTAAAGTGGTACAGAATATTTATACGATCCTTGGTATTGAGCTTATGACCGCTGCACAGGCATTGGAATTCAGAAAACCATTACAAAGTTCAAGAATGATAGAAGAGTTCGTTGCTGCATATAGAAAAGTAGTGCCGTTTATTGAAGAAGATGTAGTCATGTATCCTTTGATGAAAGAAAGCGAAGAGTTTTTAAAGAATCTGTAATCTGTAAAGTACAAAGTTAGTTTTGTGATGATGAGAAAAAGTTTAATTCTATTTTTTATATTTTTTAGTTCAGTGCTTCAGGCGCAGTATTCACGCTTAAGTTCATTGAATTTTACGGAGTTTTCTGTAAGGCAAAAGGAAAATAGCAATGAAATCAGAAAGTTAATTTCTTCAGAATATAGTTCTCATCCCGATCTGGGAATCTATCCGTTTGATACACAGAAAAAGAATCTGATGTTTGAATTGGTAGATAAGCGTACTGTGTTTTCAAGATACTTCGTTGAGAAAGGTTCTGATGGCAGCCGATTCATGATTCAGAAATCATATTCACCAATTAATTTTTTTGATGATAAAGGTTGGTTGCGGGAAATTAATTATCGTTTATCTCCTACTTCTGATCCCGAAGTTTTTGCTTCCAAACAACAGCGGTCTCCATTAACGATCAACTTAAAAAATAAGGAAGTCGAATTTGTTTTTCAGAACAAGGTTCTGAAGCTTGCAAAAGATATCAGGTTGATCCATATCGATCCTGCCGGAAATGAAAGAGAAATTGGGCAATCAAACTGGTCAAACTTTACCGTCGGGGACGATGGAGTAAAGGTTCACAATTTTTATCCCAACGTTGATCTGGTATTTGCTGTTAGTGAAAGTAAAATTGAGATCGATTTTATTGTCAAGCAGAACTTGAATCTGCAGAATGGAAATCTAGTCATGCGCCAACAGTTCGATCTTGGAAATGATCTCAGAATAAATTCAACCGGAACCGGTCATGAAAAAAATCACATTATTGACAGTAGTAATATGATTTGTTTTGTGATAGAGAATTGCTTTGCTTATTCTAATGATCCTGCAAATACTCCATTGGCAGTCAATTCAGGATTTAATTCCCGGGGTGAATTCAATGTATTTACACCCGTAAGCTGGCTGAATTCTTCTTCTACAATTTATCCGGTTGTGATTGATCCGATAGTTACATCTGCCGATAGTTTACTTGCAGCATCTATTATTGGAACAAAGTATAGTCCTGTTTGCTGGACTAACAGTTGTGATTATTTTTTAACTGTCCCAACTCCTGCAAATGCAACTATCACAGACATCACAGGAAAGTTCAGATTCTTAACCTTAGGTCCATGTTTAGGAAGTGACGGCGGCTTCAATATTGAACTTGCCGGATGTTCATTCCCTCCAG
>JAYUWA010000147.1:0-6830 GCA_043753795.1 Bacteroidota bacterium
TTTTTCATCTCTCTCCTCTGGTAATTATTTTGTAGAAGCAATATCAGAAAAAAGCGTAGTCAGAAAACGTTTGATAAAAATTGATGATTAAAACCTTTAATTATTAAGTTGAGTTATTGAATCTAATAATTCAAATATGTAAGGAAAATAAATTTAAGTACACAAAAAAAGGGCCATCCATTCCGGAAGCCCTTTTCTATTTTCTGATCTATAATTACGAAAGACGAAACAAAAGTTTACGCCAACGTCCTCTTCACCGCCACCTGCTCATATCCTTCAATGATATCGCTAATCTGAAGATCATTGAAATTATGAATGCTTAATCCGCATTCGTAACCGGCAGAAACTTCTTTTACGTCATCTTTGAAACGTTTCAAAGATGCAAGTTCACCTGAGTAAACAACGATACCGTCACGGACAACTCTGATCTTTGTATTTCTACTGATCTTTCCATCTAATACCATACAACCTGCAATCGTTCCGATCTTCGGAATTTTGAAGGTTTCACGGATCTCAATGTTACCAACGATCTTCTCCTGGAATTCCGGAGCTAACATACCTTCCATGGCAAGTTTGATCTCGTTGATTGCTGTGTAGATGATTGAATATAATCTGATCTCGATCTCTTCTGATTCAGCTAGCTTACGTGCATTCACCGATGGACGAACCTGGAAGCCGATGATGATGGCATTCGATGCTGATGCAAGCAATACATCTGATTCAGTGATGGCACCGACAGATTTATGAATAATGTTAATTTGAATTTCAGGATTGGAAAGTTTCAATAATGAATCTGCAAGAGCTTCAATAGAACCATCCACGTCACCTTTCACAATTACATTCAACTCCTTGAAGTTTCCAATCGCCAAACGACGACCGATCTCATCAAGCGTGATGTGTTTGTGTGTACGGATTCCCTGCTCACGTTGTAACTGCAAACGTTTGTTTGCAATGTCACGCGCTTCGCGTTCATCTTCCATTACGTTGAAAAGATCACCGGCTTGTGGAGCTCCGGTCATACCTAACACCTGTGCAGGAGCTGATGGACCGGCTTCCTTGATACGGAACCCTCTTTCATTGTAAAGTGCTTTCACACGACCACTATAACATCCTGCTAAAAGAATGTCGCCAACTTTCAGTGTTCCACCTTGAACTAAAACTGTCATTACATAACCACGACCTTTGTCAAGCATTGATTCGATCACGGTTCCATTTGAACGGCGATTAGCATTCGCTTTAAGATCTAGCATCTCTGCTTCTAGCAATACTTTTTCAAGTAGCGCTTCTATGTTCTGACCTTTCTTCGCACTGATTTCCTGGCACTGATATTTTCCACCCCAGTCTTCGACAAGGATATTCATTTTTGATAATTGTTCGCGGATCCGTTCAGGGTTTGAATCCGGCTTATCCACTTTGTTTAATGCAAACACCATTGGTACACCTGCAGCCTGAGCGTGATTAATGGCCTCGATCGTCTGAGGCATTACACTGTCGTCTGCTGCGATCACAATGATTGCTACATCGGTAACTTTCGCTCCACGTGCACGCATGGCAGTGAAGGCTTCGTGACCGGGAGTATCAAGGAAAGTAATTTTCTTTCCGTTTTCAAGTTGCACTTCGTAAGCACCAATGTGCTGAGTGATACCACCGGCTTCACCTGCGATCACATTTGCTTTACGGATATAATCAAGCAATGAAGTCTTTCCATGATCAACGTGACCCATTACGGTTACGATCGGTGAACGTGGTTTGATATCTTCAGGCTTGTCTTCTTCTACACCTATAGTTTCCTGTACATCTGCTGAAACGAATTCAACTGTATAACCGAATTCTTCGGCAACTACAGTTAATGTTTCTGCATCCAGACGTTGGTTGATCGAAACAAACATACCAAGAGACATACACGCAGAGATAATTTCAGTAACTGATTTATCCATCAAGCGAGCAAGATCATTTGCAGTTACGAATTCAGTAACCTGAATCACTCTGTTTTCTGCTGCATCTTGTGCTTGTGCTTCTTTCTCTGTATTTCTTTCGTCACGACGAGCTTTACGCATTTTCGAAGATCTCGATTTACCACCACCGCTCAAACGAGCAAGTGTTGCTTTGATCTGATCCTGAATTTGCTTTTCAGTCAATTCAGTTTTATTCTCACCAGGTGTTCCCGGTGGACGATTATTTGGATTGTTTCCTTTGTAATTCGGATTTCTTCCACCCGGTTTGAATGGAGGACGTGAACCGGGAGCTTGTGAACCCGGTGCACCCGGAGGACGAGTACTTTTGTCCTGTGGAACAGGAGTTCCTTTTCTGTCAGTACGTTTTCTTTTTTTCTTGTCTTTGTCACCAACAGAACCTGTTGACGATGCAACCGGTTTACGTTTTGGCGGATCAACAGGTAATTCAATTTTCCCCATGATCGTAGGACCGGAAAGTTTTGTTCTTTTGATCCTGTGAATATCATCACCTGCAACCTGATCGGAAGCAGGAGGTTCATCTGTTTTTGGCTGAGCCGGAACTTCAGGAGCTTTTTCTGCAACAACTTCTTTCACCGGTGGAGCGGGAGGAGCAACAACTGGATCAGTAGTTTTCTCCATTACCGGAGCTGCAGGCTTTTCTTCTTCTTTCGGAGCAGTCTTAGTTTCTTTCTTAGAAGTTTTTGCTTTTTCAACAGCAGCAGTTTCAGCATCGGCAACAACTTTCGCTGCTGCATCATCATCGTCTTTCTTCTTTTTAGCAGAAACTTTCTTCGCTTTTTCTTCCTTAGTTTCTTCAGCAGGAGCTTCGTCTTTGGCAGTTTTCTTTTTCTTCGAGTCGCCATCGATGTCGATCATTCCAATAACCTTTGGTCCTTCAACCTTTTCAGCTTTGGCTTTGATCACCGTCGCAGGTGCTTTTTCTTTCGGAGCTTCTTCCTTTTTAGGTTTTGGAGCTTCCTCTTTTTGGGCATTTGCTGCTCCTACGTTTTTGATGAGAATCTCGGAAGAGTCATCATCTTTTTTCGAAGGTGCTTTTGGTTTTTCCTGTGCGTCAAGAATTACAGACTCTTTTCTCATTTTGTTCTGAGCAAGTTGTTGTGCTTCTTCTTTCGCAGACTTATCGCCTTGAAATTCCTTTAACAAAAGGGCATAGGCATCCCCGGGCAACTTTGTATTTGGGTTGCTTTCTACCTTAAAACCTTTCTTAGTCAGAAAATCCACAATGTGGTCCATGCTAAGATTGAATTCTTTGATAGCCTTACTTAATCTAAACGTCTTTTCTACTTCTGCCATATTTTGTTTTTGCCCTGCAAGTCCGCCTTTTCGGCGGATTGTGCAAGGTAATAATTTTTGTATTTGGTAAACCGAAGTTTACACCGGATTTTTATTCAAATTCTGAACGTAGAATCCTTACAACCTCACGAATCGTCTCTTCTTCAAGATCGGTACGTTTCACAAGGTCTTCAACCGGCAGATCAAGCACACTTTTAGCTGTATCACAGCCTATGTTCTTTAATTCGTCGATGATCCATGGTTCAATTTCATCTGCAAATTCTTCCAAATCCACGTCTTCTGTGTCGTCGTCATTATCACGGTACACATCGATTTCATATCCTGAAAGTTTTCCTGCTAATTTGATGTTATTTCCACCTTTTCCGATGGCAAGAGACACCTGATCCGGCTTAAGGAATACAGATGCACGTTTCTTTTCTTCGTCAAGTTTAATTGAAGAGATCTTAGCCGGAGCTAATGCTCTTGAAATAAACAATGGAATATTGTTGGTGTAATTGATAACGTCAATGTTCTCATTACGCAATTCACGAACAATTCCGTGAATACGTGAACCTTTCATTCCGACACAAGCTCCAACCGGATCAATTCTGTCGTCATAAGATTCAACAGCAACTTTTGCACGCTCACCCGGTTCACGTACGATCTTTTTGATCGTGATCAAACCGTCAAACACTTCCGGAACTTCCAGTTCAAATAATTTTTCAAGGAAGAGTGGTGATGTACGTGATAGAATAATTTTCGGAGTAGCATTGGTCATTTCAACACGTAAAACGACAGCACGAACTGCATCACCTTTCTTGAAAAAATCGGAAGGGATCTGTTCAACTTTTGGTAAGATCAATTCATTGCCGTCATCATCCATGATAAGAGTTTCTTTCTTCCATGTCTGATATACTTCACCGGTAATGATTTCGCCAACACGATCTTTATACTTACGGAAAATTCCTTCTTTCTCAAGTTCCTGAACACGTGCCATCAGATTCTGACGGGCAGCAAGTACAGCACGACGACCGAAATCCATGAATTTTACATTCTCGGAAACTTCTTCGCCTACTTCAAAATCAGGTTCGATCTTTACAGCTTCAGAATATTCTACCTGAGTGTTTGGATCTTCAACTTGTCCGTCTTCCACGATCAATCGATTGCGGAATGCTTCTAAGTCACCTTTTTCTGTGTTGATGACGATATCGAAATTATCAGCCGTGCCGTATTTTTTACGAAGCATGTTTTTAAATACATCTTCTAAAATACTCATCATGCTAGCACGATCGATGTTTTTTAGTTCCTTAAATTCCGAGAATGCGTCAACCAGTTCAGCGTGCTCGTTCTTTGTTTCTACCTTTGCCATTTGTTTCAAATGATTTTGTCGAATGAGAATATAACTCTCGTTTCTTTAATGTTGTTGAAAGGAATATTATTTAGTTGTTTTTGTTTTTCTTTTTTATTGCCGGTCTTTACAATGATGTCTTCATTCAATGACAATTCATTCTCGTCTGCTGACATCAAAGTTCCCGTGTGTTTCACTCCGTCGAATGTAAGAACACTTACTTCACGACCTATTCGTTTGTGAAATTGTTTCAGGACAAGAAGAGGTTCTTCCATTCCCGGTGATCCGACTTCCAGTTCACGATGTTCAAAGACCGGAGTATTTTCAAAGTGAGCTTGTAGATGGCGATTCACTTTTACACAATCTTCAATCATTATTCCTTGCGGGTGATCTAGGGTCACCATGACCTTTCCCGGTGTCACTTTCACTTCCACAAGAAAATTATCGCTACCGGCGATCTTTTCTTCTACTAATTTCGTGATTTCTTCTTTAATGTCCATTGATAATCAATAAAAAAGGGGACTGTGGTCCCCTTCTTCTTTTTCTTAAATCTGTTGCAAATATAGAAAAAATCTTGTTTTCTACCATATAATAAGGAGAATAATTTATCAAAACTCAGAGGAATGGTCCGTTTTTGCTTTTATATCTAAAATCGTGATTTCGGTATCGTTAAAAGACAGACATTTGCGGAGGGATTTCTCAATTTAAAGAATTAAATTTTATTAAAAAGTCGATTTTATGGACATTTTCGCATTATCAGGAGATAAAAAACGAGTATTAATTTTAGGGGGTGGTTTTGGTGGTATTGAGATCGCACGCAGACTGGATACTAAGAAATACGAAGTTTTACTCATCGACAAACATAATTATTTCACTTTTCAGCCATTGTTGTACCAGGTTGCAACAGGTGGTTTGGAGCCCGATTCGGTCGCTTACCCACTCAGAAAGATCATCAGTAAAAATAACAAGGTACTTTTCAGATTAGCGGAGGTCCTGAAAATAGATTCTGCTAATTCAAAGGTTGAAACTACAATTGGAGTGTTACCTTATGATAAACTTGTAATTGCAACCGGTGCCGCGACAAACTTTTTTAATATGACAGAAACAGAACAAAATGCTCTGTCATTGAAAAGTGTTACAGATGCTTTGAGCATCCGTTCGTTTGTTTTGCAAAAATTTGAAGCTGCTTTGCTTGTAACTTCAAAACAAGAGCAAATGCGGATGATGAACTTTGTAGTAGTTGGTGGCGGACCTACAGGTGTTGAGATTAGTGGTGCATTGGCAGAACTGAAAAGACATGTTTTGCCATGCGATTATCCCGAGCTTGATTTTAAGATGATGCATATTTCAATTCTGGAATCAGGAGAAAATGTGCTGGATGCTATGTCGGACTATGCCAAGCGCCAAGCAAAAAAGCAGTTGGAAGAAATGGGAGTAAATCTTTTGATGAAAAAGCAATTGAAATCTTTTAACGGGCATGAAGCGATTTTAGCGGATGGATCAGTGATCGAAACAAGTTCACTTATCTGGACTGCAGGAGTGAAGGGTCATTTTCCTGAAGGGTTTGATGCATCTTCAATTGCAAGAGGAAATCGGTTGATAGTTGATGATACGAATCATTTAATATCGGATGAAAATATTTTTGCAATAGGCGATGTATCTTCAATGCAAAGTGGCGCACATCCTATGGTTGCGCCTGTAGCAATACAACAGGCAAAGCTTCTTGCGAAAAATCTGAATTCGGAAAAAACAAAAAGCGAGTGGAAGAAGTTTGTTTATGTAGATAAAGGTTCAATGGCAACAATCGGCCGAAGCAGAGCTGTGGCAGATATAAAATTCATTCACATGAAAGGCTTTTTTGCTTGGCTTGCATGGCTATTTATTCATCTGATGTTATTGGTGGGCTTCAGAAACCGGGTCATTGTTTTGTTTAACTGGATTTGGAATTACTTCTCATATGACAGAGCGATTCGTCTTATCATAAGGCCATACCAGAAAAAATAAATTATTAATTACTAATCGCAACTTTCCGATAAAAATTAAACTTTGTAATTTAGGTTGTAAATTATATATTAAATCAACTGTTCGCAGAATAAATTAATAGTAAGCCCCCACACTTTCTTGACACACATTTTTGATAATAATAGATTATGCAGGGTATTGTGCGTGGAGTTAATACACGAAATCACTTGAAGCAGATTTGAATGAGATAAATACTTAAAAAAATAATTAAT
>JAYUWA010000148.1:0-6823 GCA_043753795.1 Bacteroidota bacterium
TAGCGGTATTAATTATTTTAATAATCTGTCAGAATTTTACTGCTCTAACAATAATTTGACAAGCCTATCTAATCTACCAAGTTCATTATTAATACTTAATTGTGGTAAAAATAATATTTCAAGCTTAGATAGTCTCCCACAATCCCTTACATATTTAAATTGCACTGAAAATAACTTAATTCATCTTGATTCACTTCCACATTCAATTGAAATAATTGATTGTTCAATTAATCAAATAATATCAATTCATTCAACTTTTGATTCACTTCGGGTTTTGAACTGTTCACGTAACCAAATTGAGTTCTTTACGGATATTCCACTCGCAAGCACACTGACGGCACTAAATATCAATCACAATAGATTCACCGGAAGTTTCAATCCTCCAACCAATCTTAACTACTTGGATTTCGAATATAATCAAATCAGTTTTTTAGGTATAGTTCCTCCATCTTTAATTACCCTGAATTGCAGTGCAAATTATTTAAACGACTTACCGCTCCTTCCTTCAACTCTAACTACATTAACCTGCACTGCAAATAATTTGAGCGTATTGCCTCCATTGCCTGCAAATTTAGAAGTATTGATTGCTAGTTACAATCTACTTACAAATATCCCAACTATTCCTTTTTCCTTGAGAGCATTATATCTGTCAAATAACCAATTAAGTATATTACCTAATCTTCCTGATACTCTTATTCATTTAAAAATTGGTAAAAATCAATTCTCTCAGTTGCCAATATTACCAACCGAACTGATAATTTTAGAGGTAAACGATAATTTTATTTCAATTATCAATAGTCTACCAAATAAATTAAAAGTCTTAAATGCCGATAGATGTCAATTATCTTCATTACCACTTATTCCTTCAACTCTTACGCAACTAACTGTTGACTCAAATAATATTCAATTTATAAACTCTTTGCCGGACAGCATGTATATTCTCAAGCTTAGTAATAATCCAATATCATGCTTACCTGCTTTACATTATGCTGGAACCATTAATCTCACCAACACTAATATCAATTGCTTACCTGAAAGACTACAATATGAGTATTCAGATATTGACCCGGATACACTTCCTTTATGTGATATAAATTCAGGCTGTGTTCTGAATTGGAACATCCGCGGCCATATCAATCACGACTTAAATCTTGATTGCTCACACGATTCAACTGAGAATTTCCTTAAAGAAATTCCCGTCATCTTAAAATCAAATGGAATTGTAAGACAAGTTTCTTACAGTACTCGATATGGTGAATACTCTTTCAAAGCTCCTTTCGGGAATTACTTTGTACAAGTGGATACTTCTTCTGAACCATTCAATTACAATTGTCCTGTTGGCGGGTATTCCTCCATATCGATTTCAGCAGCTGATTCTATTGTTGATTCACTTGACTTTCATTTGAAGTGCAGACCGATCGATGACAAACTTGTTAAGTCAATCAGTCCCTATGAAGCATTCAGGCCAGGACGACCGACACGAGTCGATATAAATGCAGGTGATGCCAGTACCTATCATGGCACTACTTGCTTCAACAATGCAGGAACTATTTATGCGATTTTATCACCCAACGTTACTTATACCGGACCTGCTGCCAATGCACTTCCGCCAACAAGTATCAATGGTGATACACTCATCTGGAATATTGCTGACTTCTCCACAGTAGTGCCGTCAAGAGATTTTAATCTTCAATTGGTTACTGATACTACAGCAGCCATTGGGGATTCAATATGTATTCAAGTCTTGATCTTGCCTTTGAATGATTATGATTCGACAAATAATATGATACAAGAATGTTTTCCTGTTAGGACTTCATTTGATCCAAATGAAAAATGGGTTAGTCCTGAAGTTGCTGATACTTCTGACCATACTTTTACTTACACTATTTTATTCCAGAATACCGGAAATGCACCTGCGTACAACATTTTTATAATCGACACAATCGATACTGACCTCAACGCTTCTACATTTGAATTGTTAGGTTCCAGTCATGATATGACGACACAAATTTTTCCCGGTAACATAATCCGTTTTAACTTTAACGCAATTGAATTACCCGATAGTGTAAATGACGAACCCAACAGTCATGGTTTTGTGAAGTATAGAATTAACAAAAAAGCAAGCACCGGAGCGGGAACGGAGATTACAAATACTGCCTTCATTTATTTTGATTATAATTCACCGATTGCAACAAACACCACCAGAGTCGAAATAAATTCACCTGTTGGAATAACAGATCCTTTATATAATAAAATCGAACTGTATCCTAATCCCGCAAACAATAGCATCACAATTACTTCAGATAAAAGAATGAGTGAAATTCAAATTCATGATATTTATGGAAAGATTGTATTTTCTAAACTTTCTGTAAATTCAAATGATATCCATTTGTCGTTGAACGAACTGAAGCCAGGCTTATATTTTGTCAAAATTACATCTCTGACAAATAAACAAACGGTTAAAAAATTAATTATACACTAAATTATCTGCGCAAGATCTGTGAGTTCTGCGAGATCTGCGGGAGAAAAAAACATCCGAAATTTTCTCCCGCAGATCTCGCAGATAAATCCGCAGATAAAATCGCAGATATTGTGTTCCAATTATTCACTGCTATTGCAAGAAAAACGACTTGTAAAATTTCGACGAACACCATCTGCGGATTTATTGTAATTCAGAAATACAAGGTCCACTAAACCACATATCCATTCCGTGGACTCTCGTGCTCTTAGTGTTCTTTGTGTTAAAAAAAATCAGAGTCGAAAAATCAAAGAGCTTGAAATTAATTCTCCTCCCCCTGATTAAACACCGAACTAAACAGATCCTTAAACCTCAACCCGGAAGTCAGACTGTTTTTGCTTAACAACGAAAACTCCGACAATCCATGCAACAGAAATTCCATTAGCATCAATTTATCCTGTGGATTCGATTTAGGGAAATATTTTTTTACAAGGTCGGCTAGACCCGGGACATCATTCAAGGCTTTCGTATAATCTTTTTCTGAAGCGTCATTCAGAATATCAATTGCATTTCCATTACTGAACCATTCAATGATCTCCAGATATGGATTCGCTTCTTTTTTGCGTTTCTGTTTTTCAGGATCAGGAAAATAATTCTTGAACTGAAAACGAATTGATTTACTGATCAGATTCTGCGCAACGATCATCGCTCCCTCCTGCTCGCCTTCATAAACCAGTTCGATCTTTCCTGTGATGGAAGGAATAATTCCCCAGAAATCAGAAATGCGGATATGCGTTTTGGATTCACCATTGATGATCATCCGTCTCTCTGCGGCAGAAAAAATTGTTTCGTATGCTGATATCGTTAAACGTGCAGATACACCACTCTTCGGATCAACAAATTCATTACTCCTTGCTTCAAATGCAATCTGCTCCAATAAATTTTCAATCAGTTCATGACCGGTCACATTGTTCTTTTGCGAATCACTCAATTGCGCTTCTTGCAATGTGATCTCCTTGGAAGTAATAATGTCCTTCGGATAATGCGTCAGGATCTGACTTTCAATTCTGTCTTTCAATGGAGTTACAATCGAACCACGGTTAGTATAGTCTTCCGGATTCGCTGTGAATACAAATTGAATGTCAAGCGGAAGTCGCAACTTAAATCCACGGATCTGAATATCTCCTTCTTGAAGAATATTAAACAAAGAAACTTGAATACGTGCCTGCAGATCCGGCAATTCATTGATCACAAAAATTCCTCTGTGCGCTCTCGGAATAAGTCCGAAGTGAATTACGCGCTCATCTGAATATGGTAACTTCATTGCTGCAGCTTTGATCGGATCCACATCACCGATCAGATCGGCAACAGAAACATCCGGTGTTGCAAGCTTCTCAGTATAACGTTCACTTCTATGCATCCATTCAATCTCTGTATCGTCGCCATGCTTTTCGAGTATATCAATCGCCTGTCTAGATAATGGATTCATCGGATCATCATTCAACTCTGTTCCTTTGATATATGGAATATACTCATCCAGCAAATTCGTCATCAGTCTGGCAATTCTCGTTTTCGCCTGTCCACGAAGCCCAAGCAACAAAATATTGTGTCTCGAAAGTATCGCTCTTTCAATATCAGGAATTACAGTTTCATCAAATGCTTTTATTGAATCAAAGATCTTTTCTTTCTTTGCTAATTTTACAATCAGATTTGCACGCAACTCTTCTTTGATCGGCTTACTTACATAACCGGAAGCCTTCAACTGACCAAATGTTTTTATTTTCAAATATTTTTCCATGTCTTTTTGCTAAAATATATAACTCAAACTCTTTTTCTTCTGTTTTTTTCGAAATCTTCCAAAACAAATTCTCCCAATCCTTTCAAGGATGAATAAAATGCCTTGCCGCCATTCGCTTCACTGAATTCTCTGATAAATGCCCGCAGATATTCATCTTCTGCAACCATGAAAGTGGTAATAGGAATTTTTAATTTCCTGCAAGCTGAAGCCAGATTCAGGCATTTGTTCACGATCTTTCTGTCAAGTCCAAAACTATTCTTATAAAGATTCGCACCTTCTTTCATTGCCGATGGTTTTCCATCCGTGATCATGAAGATCTGCTTATTCGGATTCTTTCTTCGTCTTAAAATATTCATTCCTAATTCAAGTCCGGCAACTGTGTTGGTATGATATGGTCCAACCTGAAGATAAGGCAAATCCTTTACTTCTATTTGCCAGGCTTCATCACCAAATACAATCACATCAAGAGTGTCCTTCGGATATCTAGTACGGATCAATTCTGCCAGAGCCATTGCAACTTTTTTCGCAGGCGTAATTCTATCTTCGCCATATAAGATCATTGAATGCGAAATGTCAATCATTAAAACAGTAGATGTCTGTGTCTTGAATTCTTTTTCATTCACTTCAAGATCACCTTCCATTAAATGAAAATCCGAAACACCATGATTGATCTGCGCATTGCGAATTGAATCCGTCATCGAGATCTGATCAGCAGTATCACCAAATCGATATTCACGATGATCACTTGTCATCTCATCGCCATTACCCATAAACTTTGTCCTGTGATTTCCCTGTCCGGCCTTTTTCAATTTTCCAAACACTTCTTCCAAAGCATTTTTTCGAATGGTCTGTTCAGTTTTAGGTGTGATGAAATAATTTCCCTCGCCACCTTCTTCCTTGATATAACCTTTACTTTTAAGGTCATTGATAAAATCAGCCATTGTATAATTGTCATCTGTCAATTTATGTTCTCTGTCAATTTCATTCAACCAATTCAATGCTTCGTAAACATCACCACTGGTATAATTCAATAATTGCATGAACAAACCAAACAGCCTTTCAAATGGATCTTGATTTTCGTCGCCCGGTAAAAATTTACTAAATCTGTGTCCTAACATAGTTTATTTCCTCACATCAAAGGTAGATAAATGCTCTTATCAAAAGCAACACTTTCATCGAGTATCCTGAATAACAAATTCCTTAATAAAAAGTTCATTTTGACCCCCTAATTACTCTCTTAATTCTATATCTTTCACCAATGAATGCTTTAAAGATCTTTAAGTCGTCAGCCGGTTCCGGAAAAACCTTCACTCTGGTAAAGGAATACCTCAAACTGGTACTTGCCCATCCTGAAGATTACCGTTCGATCCTTGCTATCACTTTCACCAATAAGGCTGCGGAAGAAATGAAAAGCAGGATTGTTGAAGCATTGGTTGAACTTTCTTCCGGAAACAAAACCTTTTTGCTGACAATGCTGGAAGGTGATCTTCCCGGAGTAAATATTCGCGTGCGCGCAGAAAAATCGTTGAAGAACATTCTGCACGATTATTCTTCTTTTTCAGTCAGCACAATCGATAGTTTTTTTCAGAGAATACTTCGAGCCCTTGCAAGAGAAATTCATCTGCCTTTGAAAATGGAAGTTGAAGTGAGCGCTGACGATGCTATTCTTGCTGTTACCGATTCAATTTTAAGAGAAGTTGGTTCTGACAAAGACCTTACTGAATGGTTAACAGATCTTGCTTTACAAAAGATGAGTGAAGACAAAGGCTGGAACATCGAAAACGATATAGCATTAGTTGCCGGTGAATTATTCAAAGAAGATCATCACAATAAAAAAATTCTTTCGAGAGATGATATCAAACGAATTTATAAAGACCTGAGTAATATCAGACGAACTTTTACTTCGAAATTAAAAAAGATCGGTGAAGAAGGATTAAATATCATTTCAGGCGCAGGATTCTCATTAGATGACTTCTCTTACAAAGAAGCAGGTGTGGCAGGATATTTTGCAAAAATTGCAAATCCAAAAAATGCTGCATCATTTCTGATCACTTCACGGATAGAAAAAGGATTACAGGACACTTCCGGTTGGACTTCGAAGAAAAGTGAATTCAAAAAGGCGATCGACGAACTTGTCGAATCTAGTCTGCACCCATTATTGCAGAAGGCAGCTACAATTGTCGAGAATGAATACAAGGAATATATTACTGCCAATGAAGTTTTAAAAAAGATCTATCTCTTCGGACTTGTCAATGATCTACAAGACAAATTCCGTGAGTACAGAAAAGAAAATAATGTCATCCTGCTTTCTGATACAACAAAATTGTTGGGTGATATGATAGAAGGTAATGACACACCTTTTATCTATGAAAAAACAGGAAATCGATTCAAACATCTGCTCATCGATGAATTTCAGGATACCGGACTTTTACAATGGAAAAATCTCCTGCCACTGGTGATGAATGCTCTTGGAAGTGGTTTCATGACACTGATTGTCGGTGACGCCAAACAATCGATCTACCGATGGCGTGGTGGTAATATGAATTTGTTGATCAGGGATATTTTTA
>JAYUWA010000149.1:0-2192 GCA_043753795.1 Bacteroidota bacterium
CAAAGCTATCAACTTTTACAAATCCTACGGCTTTACTGTTTTTGGAGAAAAGGGGTTTCAGTTGGGGGATGCGGTTGATATTGATTATCTGATGAAACGAGCAGTCAGGACTCTGTCCTGACTGCTCTGCTGACTCTGTCCTATTATCCATCAGGACTCTGTCCTGACTGCTCTGCTGACTCTGTCCTATTATCCATCAGGACAGAGTCCTGACGGCACGTCCTGGTTGACTCACCTATCATAAAAATCCTTCTTCTTCAACAGCTTCAAATCCTGTAGTATAGAAGATTTCACATTGATCTGGAAATTGTAACTCTCTTGTCCACCGAAAGGAATCCAGTTCATACGCATCTCCCAACAATGGAGATCGCGATAGATATTCAGGCTCATATTTGTGAAGCGGCCATCTGATATATCGTACCAGGAATTAAAACCAATTTTCCATTGGCTGGTTAAACTAAGGTCACCATTAAAACTTGCGCTTTGTGTAAGTGTTTTATTAAGAGCACCACGCTTTGAATAGTTCATACTGTAACTTACACTCAGGTTATACGGTACGTCAAAATCAACAAACTCTTCAGGATGCTGATTGATATAATCTATTTCTTCCTGCGAATATTTTCCGGTATTTTCTTTTTTCTTTGAACGGTTAAGTGCAAAATTCATTGACAATGTTGAACTCGTTAATCGCACAAGTCGTCCATCAACTTCGTATTGGAATTTATCAATATTTATATTTTCAGAATTGTACGCATACGGATCAAGTGTGCTGTTAAAGTTAATTCCAACTTTGTCGAAAAGTGTTGTTCGTGCAGATAGATTGAATACACTCAATTTCATCGAATCTGCAATGAGATTATAACCACCGGCTATTCTCAAACTTTCCAGGATCTTTACCTTTTTCGTTACAGCACCTGTATCTGAATTGGTTTTTACTTTCATCTCAAGATTATTATCGAGTGAAAAACCCAGATTGGCAAATTTTCCATTCGAAGGTCCACCGTAAACGGAGTTCTGGAAAATACTGTACGTTCGCGTTCCTCCATTTGTATCGCTCTGAATGGTTTTGTAATAGCCATAACTTTCTTTTCCAAAATCAGGACGATAAGTGATGGAAGCTGCAGGTGTCATGACGTGTCTGATCGCTGTAACAGGACCTTTGCTCAGCTGATACATTCCATATATTCTCGTAGACATTCCAGCACTTACATTGTATTCGTAAGCATGTTGAGGTTTCTCTACAATAAATGTATCTACAGAATTTGTTTCTGTGTTCCATCTGTATTGTGTGGTCTTCAGATATAATCTTTCTGTAAAATTTGCAGATGGGGAGAAGTTAATATATTTAAATAAATTAAATGAAGTTGAAAGGGGAATACTTGCGCGCATACCATTCTTCAGATTCGACAAAGAATTTTCCGCAAACAATAATGTATCTTTTGTCTCTATATAATTAATTGTATTCACTGAAAGACTTGTTCCGATCTTTTCATACCAACGTTGAACTCCAAAAGCATTTTTTCTTTTGAATGGCGAAATTCTGGAGATATTAAAACTAAAATCAGGAGCGGAAATGCGTATGTCGCGGGTAATTGTATTCTGTGAATGTTGAATTCCTGCACTAAAATTCATCGGCTTATCAGGAAAATTGTACGAATATGAAATTGATGATTGAAGCGTATTTGATAAATAATTATTTACGCTGCTGATCGTATTTTTATAATAATTAGAAGTTCCTGCATTCACAGTTGCAGAAAATGTACTGTTCGGACTTGATTTATTGTCTTTTGTATGAACCCAGTTAATATGATAATCTTTTGTAAGGGAAAAATCAGGCAATTCTTCTTCACTGTTGATCGTGTATGCATAAGTGAGTTGCAATCGCCCGTTATATCTATATCTTTTTTTGTAAGATGTTGTAGCCTCAAGTGTATAACTTCCTTTTGTATAAATATCTCCTGTCAGTGCAAGATCAAAATAGTCACTGAATCCAAAGTAATAGCCCAGATGCTGAAAATAAAATCCTCGCTGAGCAGATTCACCAAAGGCAGGAAAAATAATTCCTGAACTTCGTCCGACTTTATTCGGAAAAAAACCAAAAGGAATAAGTATCGGAGTTGGGATCTGTTCAATTGTCAGATATGCCGGACCAGTTACAATTTTATTTTTACTGATTACTTTAAGACGTCGCG
>JAYUWA010000150.1:0-2191 GCA_043753795.1 Bacteroidota bacterium
AGATGTAGAACCAGATAAAATGATACGAAATACAGACTGTAATTCGTACTTGGATCTGATTTTGTCAGGTTGGCGATAAAGTCGTTAACGGCTTTCCAGAAGTCTATGCCATATAGAATTGTCATGACTAAAATTCTCTGAATTGCTGATTCGATCAAAGCAATAAAAGCAAGCAGATAACATTTTAACTGATAATTCTTCTTTCCCGATGAAAACAGTAGTTCACCACAGATCCCCTGAAAGAATACAGCAATGTAAGCCGGAAAAGTACTATGAGGTGATAATAACATTTTAAAAATTGCTACCACGATTGTTGCCCGGATAATAGCTCCTTTGAATGGAACCAAGTGTCCAATAAGGCTGATACAAACAACTGCTGAACCTCCAACTACCAGACCTGAAATGGGCAATTTGAATCCATGGATGATTCCACCAAGCATTGCCTCGCAAATGACCCAGAGTGCTATTAACTTAAAATATATTTGTTTTTGATTTGGACTCACCTCGTGAAATAATTTTATTTTTGTCAGATAGCATTCGGTAATGTTTTGTGTGCAAAATAGACATTCTTATCGGCTTGCTAAAAAAGTATTTTTGGCTCAAATCCTAATCTAAAGTATCTGAAAGTGATTAAATTTATTTTGAATGAAAAAGAGATTCAGTATTCCGGACATCCGGGTGTGGTTGTACTTGATTATGTACGATATCAAAAAAATTTAACAGGAACGAAGATCGGCTGTCGTGAAGGAGACTGTGGAGCTTGTACAATTTTAGTTGGAGAAATTATCGAAGGGCGGATGCGGTATCGGTCTATGACATCTTGCCTGATGCCAATTGCTAATGCTCACGGAAAGCATATTGTAACTATTGAAGGTGTGAATCTAGAAAATCTTAATCCGGTTCAACAAGCTATGAGCGACGAAGGTGCGACTCAATGCGGGTTTTGTACACCCGGTTTTGTAATGTCACTGGCAGGATTTTGTCTGAGAGAAGACGTATTGGATTATCAGACTGAAGCAATGGCTGCAATTGATGGCAATATTTGCAGATGTACCGGTTACAAATCAATTCAGAGAGCAGTTGTTAAAATCGCAGAACTATGTTCGAAACGAAACAATGAAGAGGCTATAATTTATGTTGCAGAGCAAAAAATACTTCCGGAGTATTTTGCGAAGATAAAAGAGAAGCTTGCCATAATTCAACTCACCTGTAATGGACAAAACGGAATTTTAAATGCTGAGCACTTTGTTGGTGGCGGGACCGATCTCTATGTGCAGAAGCATGATCATATGCCACATGCGCAACTTTCATTTCTTGCGAATGACAATGAGTTAACAGCTATCTATACTGAAGATGATATTTGTTACATAGGAGGAGCTTCAACAGTAACCGACATGATAGAATCATCTATCATAAGGAACGCGTTTCCTGAGTTTGATAAATACTACAAACTTGTTTCTTCCACACCAATAAGAAATATGGCTACCATTGCTGGAAATATTGTCAATGCTTCACCAATCGGTGATTTTACTGCATTCTTTATTGCATTGGATGCATCAATTGAATTGTGTACTATATCGACTTCGAGAACAATTAAACTGAAAGATTTTTATCTGGGCTATAAAAAGCTGGATAAAACACCGGAGGAATTCGTGAAGTCAATTAGTTTCCTTCTTCCGTCATCGAAAACAAAATTTAATTTTGAAAAAGTTTGTAAACGAACAAATCTGGACATTGCAAGTGTGAACAGTGCAATATTAGTTGAATTTGAAAATGATGTAATCACAAAAGCAGCTATTTCAGCAGGTGGAGTAGGACCGACACCATTATTTTTAAAGAAGTCGTCGCAGTATTTGATCGGAAAAAAAATCTCAATTGATTCAATAGAAGGCTTACTGTCTAATGTACAAACTGAAATTTCGCCTATAACTGATGCGCGTGGGACTATAGAATATAAAAGACGACTTCTCAATCAACTCGTCAAGGGCCATTTTGCAATCTGGTATCCACAACTGGTAAATTCCGAATTTATAACAATGTAACTGAAAGATGTCCTTTGGTATTTTGTATCAGGGAAAACAGATATGAAAAATATAGACAGCAAAAATCACTTACGCGGCGAATCAATTTACCTTGATGATATTCCTATGATCAACGGAACATTATTTGGAGTTGCTTTCGATTCTCCTGT
>JAYUWA010000151.1:0-2185 GCA_043753795.1 Bacteroidota bacterium
TGGCAGGCCAACGATATCTTGCAGTTGCCAATGGAGTTCTTGACCCAATGAGTTTTGCAATGAATCCGGATGCACAATCTACAGCATTCACATTATTCATCACCGACAATATCAGAAGTAGTGCTGATTCAGCATCGCTTGTTGAATTTGTTGCAGTACATGGTTCATCTGACGCACCAACTGTTGATGTTATTGCCAGAGATGTTGATACATTAGTAGACAACGCATCATACAGTGCTATTACTAATTATATTGCTGTACCGGCTTCCAGCTATATTCTTGATGTAACGCCTGGTACAGGAACTCCGATCGTTGCTTCCTTTGAAGCTGATCTTTCATCATTGGCGGGTGGTACTGCAGTAGTATTTGCTTCAGGATTTCTTGATCCGACGGTAAATCAGAATGGTCCGGCATTCGGCCTTTTTGCAGCACTTGCAAATGGAACTGTTGTACAATTTCCTGCTATCAGTTTAGCACGTCTGCAAGTGATTCACAATGCTGCTGATCCTGCTGCAACATTAGTTGATGTGTATGTTAACGGAAACTTATTGCTCGACAACTTTGAATTCAGAACCGCAACTCCTTTTATTGATGTGCCGGCTGAAGCGTTGTTGAACATTGGTGTTGCACCCGGCACCAGTACTTCAGCATCAGATACATTAAAGAATTTTGAAGTAACATTAGCCAATGGTGGAAAATATCTTGCAGTGGCAAATGGAGTCTTGAATCCGCTAACATTTGACCCTAATCCTGATGGCACTTCAACTGCATTCATTTTATTTCTGCAAGATCAAATGCTGGAACAATCAGTAAATCCAACTGATATTGATCTTAGAGTTATTCATGGCTCTAGTGACGCACCAACAGTTGATGTGATTGTCGGCGGAAACGTTCTCGTTGATAATGCTTCTTATTCTAATATTACCCCATACCTTTCTGTCCCAGCCGGAGATTACACACTTGATATTACTCCCGGCGGTGACAACTCTACAATTGTTGCAAGTTTCAATGCACCTTTGACAACATTGGGCGGATCATCGGCAGTGATTCTGGCTTCAGGATTTTTAAATCCTGCGACAAATCAAAACGGTGCTCCATTTGGCTTACTGGCTGTCCTTGCTGATGGAACTGCGATATTGCTTAGTAATACTACATCAGTAGTTGAAAACACGTCATCAGAATTTATACTGTATCCAAACCCTGCAGATAATTTCATAATTATTGAACCGGTATTATCAACTAATGAATATCAGGTAAGTTTTTCAAATAGCATTGGTCAAATCGTCAAAACTCTAAATATCAACGAAAGTCGTCAGTCAGTTTCACTAGAAGATCTGGAAAGCGGCATTTATACAGTTTCAATTCAAGACAACAGATCAAAAACAGTTACTAAACTGATCATAAATTAAAATCAATAACATCACAATTTGTCGAAATGCCTGCTTATAATGCAGGCATTTCTTTTTAGAATACAATTTCAGATATGACATTTATCATTTAACAGAAATTATGTAATGTATTTGCACAATCTAAAATAAGTATTGGCAACATAAAGCTAAACTTGCAGTAAACAAGGGCGCATGAATATCTTTAGTTTAGTATACCACAATACGCAGACTAAACTAAGCATATCCCTGTCCTTTTCACACAAAGGCTTTGACATCACACAATGTTAAAGATTGGAGTTACGACAATCGAACAATGAAGGTGAATCCACTCACTGAAGATTTAAAATCAGTAGTGTCAAACAAAGCAAAATACTTTGAACAAAATTTCAGAACATCAGATAACATATTATCTGCAAATCGACCAGGCAATACTTCCAAAGTCATTGAAGGCTTTTACCGGGAGATTCAGCAAAATTTATGATCAATTTAAAAAAGACCGTAGAGAGTCTGAAATTGCTATGTCTTTACTGTGCAGAAAGCAGAATGAGCATGAATATTTAATATTTAATAATGAATAAAGAATAATGAAATGGAAAATATGAAACCATGTTACAAGAAAGTAATGATTATTGATGACACATACGTGGATCGATACATTGCTGAAAGAAATCTTGTCAAATACGAATTTGCAGAAGAAATTATTGTCAAAGAATCTGCGAATGATGCATTAACTTATTTAAAAGAGATAGGTGAAGATGAATCTTTGGTGCCGGAGCTAATTTTCCTTGACATCAGGA
>JAYUWA010000152.1:0-2184 GCA_043753795.1 Bacteroidota bacterium
CAGGGAATAGATCTTTGCGATGAAAAAGATTTTCCTGTCAATGAGAAATATTGTGAATCACTCTTACCATTCTGTGATTCGGTGAGCTATTCCAGTCGGTGGCTGAATGGTATAGCTGTTTATACATCTGCGGACAGAATTGAAATGATCAGGAAGCTTCCATTCGTTTCTTCTGTTCGTGTAATGAATGCACAAATGAAGCTAGCATTTAAAGAAGATGTCTCCAATGATCTTGACGAACACAAAAGTGCCATTTTAAAGTATCAGACAGATCGTTTAGGCGGAAAACTTTTCAAAGATAAAAACATCGATGGCAAAGGAATCCGGATCGCAGTATTAGATGCAGGATTTAAAGGTGCCGATGTTAACAGCGCCTTCGATAAATTACGCAGCGACAAACGAATTATTGCAACGTATGATTTTGTAAAGAAAAAAGAAAACGTTTATGTAAGTCACTGGCACGGCAGTGCAGCGCTTTCGTGCATTGTCGGTGAAATAGATTCTGTAAAGATCGGTCTGGCAACAGGTGCGGAGGTGTTATTGGCCAGAACAGAAAAAGTGATTGCCGAAACAATGAGTGAAGAAGAAAACTGGCTTGCAGCAGCGGAGTGGGCCGATAAAAATGGCGCGAATATTATCAGCAGCTCTTTAGGTTATACCTATAACAGATATTTTAATGATGAAAGCAATGGCCGGAATAGTTTGATTGCCATGGCAGCAACTGTTGCTGCATCAAAAGGAATTCTGGTAGTGAGTGCCGCCGGAAATGAAGCTCAGGATAAATGGCACTTTATTAATACACCCGGTGATGCAGATAGTGTGCTTACGGTAGGTGGAACAAATCCCGATACAGATCTGCAGATCTATTTCAGTTCATATGGTCCGTCGAGCGATGGTCGTTTGAAACCAAATGTTACTGCGCCGGCACATGTAACTGCTGCTGCTACGGTTGGATTGAAAGAAACGTTCGGCACGTCTTTTTCAACTCCGCTTGTTGCGGGATTTGCAGCATGTGCATGGCAAATGCAACGTTCACTTTCTAATATGCAGTTGTCTCGGGAAATTGAGAAAAGCGGACATCTTTATCCATACTTTGATTATGCCCATGGCTACGGAATTCCTCAGGCAAAATATTTTACTGATACGACAAGAACGAAAGAACCAACATTTGATTTCGTTATTGTGAACGATCAGATCAAAGTTGTGCTTCGTGAAAAATACTCATACCCTGATCAGGAAATCGCATTGGGTTATAAAGCTCATCGGAATCTTTTCTATAAGGTAGCAGATAAAAATGGAGTTGTAAAATCATACACCGTTTTTCTTGCTGACAGAAAAGAAATGTTGAATCTCCAGGCTCAGGATTTTCAGGAAGGCGATGCAGTCACGATTCATTTCGAAGGTTACACCGGCAATCTTGATTTCCCAAAAATTGAATCCGAAGAAATAAAATAAGAATGAAAAAACAAAACCATCTTTTTTTTCTGATCCTGATTCTGTGCAATCTTTCTGCAGAGGCACAAACAGTATTATTGAATTACGATAAAGCAACCGAACCGAAGTATGATAAAGGTCCGAATCAAAAAAAGTTTACGCAAGGATTGATAAAATTCGGATTTGCGCTTCCGGTTTCTGACAGGCAAGAAATTATTGCAGGCAATTCCGTTTCATGGGGAATCGGTCTAAGAAAAAAATTCAAGATCAGTCCGCTCTATTCGTTAGGTTGGGAATTTCAAATCGACTTTACTAATTATAAAATAAAAAGAGAAACCGGAGCGCTTTCGCTTTTCGGCACTCCTATTGAAGACCGGCGTTTTGATGTTTCTGCAGTTTCGCTTGGCCAATTCAACAGATTCAACTTCGATGTTAACAGAGGAAATTTCTTGGGAACATTTTTAGATCTTGGAATAACAGGAAAATATTGTCTATCGATGTCGGAAGTTTACAAGTATGACACCGGCTATGGAACCGCCAGAACCGAAGTCGACGACCTCGATTATGTAAAAAGAATCCAGGCCGAAGCGTTTGCCAGATTCGGTTATAGTCATATCAGCATTTGGGCGTCTTACCGCTTTACCGATCTGTTCAAGTCCAAATTTCAGATGCAGGAGATGCCGCAGGTAATTTTGGGACTTGAGATTGGGCTTTATTAGCAGATCATCTTTATAAAAGCAGGACTTGAGT
>JAYUWA010000153.1:0-2174 GCA_043753795.1 Bacteroidota bacterium
TGACCTTTGACCCTTGACCTTTTACCTATTAAGCTTTTATTTTTGACCAACTGCTTTCAGGAAATGTGATTGAAAAAGAGGTTAATAAATTTAGGGCAAAATCAATTTTTTCTGCTCTTTTCCCGTTACATTTGTCGAGTTATAAAGAATTAAAATTATGGAATTCAAAGAAATTATTTCCGTGCCCGGAATGGGCGGATTATACAAAGTTGTGGCAAACAATCGTGCAGGTTTCATTGTAGAGTCGTTGGTTGACAGCAAAAGAACTATTATCAATTCAAATCAGCGAATTATGACTTTGGTTGATATTGCAGTTTACACAGCTGATGGTGAAGTTCCATTGCGTGAGATCTATAAAAAGATCCAGTCAGCAGAAGGAAATAAATTGAAGGCAGATCTTAAAGGTGACCAATCCAAATTGAGAGAGTATTTTAAAAAGTTGGTGCCTGATTTTGACGAAGAAAGAGTGTACACTTCTGATATAAAGAAAATGCTGACTTGGTATGAATTGCTGAGCGACAAGATCGACTTTTCAAAAGTTGATGCAAAAGAAGGCGATGAAAAATCGATAGTAGGTGAAAAGGATGGAAAAACTCCGGTGAAAACTCATCATGAAGCTCATGGTCCGAAAGTAGAATCAGCAAAGAAAGCAACAGCACGTACACGTAAAAAAGTTTGATCAAATGAATAACGCAACTGATTTAGCTGCATCTGAAAAAATTACAAGAAGATTTATTCCAAGTGAACTTGATGCTAATAACTGGCAATCTATTGAACCGTTTTTTCTTTCTCTGGTAAACAGAAACAACGCATCAATCGATGAACTGCTTAATTGGCTGTATGACTTGAGCGAGTTGGAAGCGGTGATTGAAGAACATGCCGGTTGGTTGTATATCAGAATGACCTGTGATACTCAGAATAAAAAGTTAACGGAAGCGTATACTTATTTTGTTGAAGAGATCAATCCGAAGATCGCACCTTATAGTGATCAGTTGAATAAAAAGTTTATAAATGAACCGGCACTTATTTCTCTGGATGAAAATTATGCAAATCATATCAAGAGTGTGCAGAATTCAATACGATTGTTCCGTGAAGAAAATATTCCTTTGCATGCTCAGCTTTCAGTAAAGGAACAGCAATATGGTGAGATTTCCGGATCAATGACTGTAGAGGTAAACAGTAAAACAATTACACTTCAGCAAGCAGCTAATTTTTTGAAGGAGCCCAACAGAAAATTGCGTGATGAAGTTTATCATAAGATCGTTTCAAGACGAGCGCAGGATCGCGATAGGTTGGATCTTTTGTTCGATGAATTGATCGCACTTCGAACAACTGTCGCCATGAATGCAGGGTTTGAAAATTTTCGTGATTATAAATTTGTTGAACTCGATCGCTTTGATTATTCTGCAACTGATTGTCTGAATTTCCATTCATCCGTTAAGGCATGTATCGTTCCAGTGTTAAACGAGTTTATGCAAGACAGAAAAGAAAGATTAAAAGTTGAATCACTGAAACCATGGGATCTTGAAGTTGATCCTGAAGGCAAACCTGATCTGAAACCTTTTAAATTGGGAACAGAACTTCTCGATAAGTCGATCACTTGCTTTGGTGAAATAGACCCCTATTTCGGGAGTGTACTCAATACATTAAAGACAAAAGGCTATACTGATCTGGATTCCAGAATTGGAAAAGCGCCTGGAGGTTATAACTATCCATTGTATGAAAGTGGTGTTCCATTTATTTTTATGAATGCTACCGGTTCCTTACGCGATGTAATTACAATGGTGCACGAAGGTGGCCATGCAATTCATTCGATGTTAACTGCTGATCTGGATTTTATCGGATTCAAAGAATTACCTTCTGAAATTGCAGAGCTTGCATCTATGAGCATGGAATTAATTTCAATGGAACATTGGAATCATTTCTTTGAAAATGCAGAAGATCTTAAAAGAGCAAAGCTAGAGCAGCTTGAAAATGTGATCGAAGCATTGCCTTGGATTGCATGTGTCGATGCTTTTCAACATTGGTTATATACAAATCCCGGGCATACAATTCCGCAAAGGACTGAAGCCTGGAAGAAATTAATTCTGGATTTTACTTCCGGTCTTGTAGATTGGAGTGAAGACCAGAATGCTCTTGAACAAATGTGGCAGAAGCAATTGCATTTATTTGAA
>JAYUWA010000154.1:0-2172 GCA_043753795.1 Bacteroidota bacterium
CGCAAATCCAACATACATAATATGGTGACCCGTCATCCTGGAAGGACCTTTTCGGCTTTATGGATGTTCGCTTGCTAAATGTGATCTACTAACGATGGAAATTTTGCAACAGGATTAGCCTTTTTGATGGATTATAAATCCATAGCTCGGGAGCAAAGGATTGAAAATCCTTCGCCACTACCGCTGATAAATTATTCTTTCATAATTCACCTTGTCCCCACAACGAATTATCAAATAATAAATCCCTGATGAAAATTTATCTGAAAGATCGATTGAAAAGTTTTTCTCCTTCGTGTCAAAATGTAAGAGTGGCCTTCCGGTGAGATCGTTTAGCGTTACTGATTTGGTTCCGGATATTGTCTCCACATTTATTTTTCCGGCGGATGGATTTGGATACACTTTTATGAAATTGGAAGTGTTCTCCGGTGTTGCAGTATAAACGAATGGAAATTCCAAAGAAATAAATGAACATCCTGTTGAATCTGTTATTTGAACAGTATAGTTTCCGCTGACAAGAGGAGTGTAGGACTGACTTGTTGCGCCACCAATTACAAGATCATTGAAAAACCACAGGTATGAATTAGCCGGTATAGTTGTTAGCTGCGGCCAGGCATAGGAAATGGTGGGTGGATTGCCAGTTACCTGAAATAGATTACTAGGTACGGAATCATATATTCCACAAACTACGTTACTTTTTAATATGGCATAGATAACATCATTATAATTTACTCCATAGAATTCAACTGTGTCTGTAGAGAATGGAAAATGCGATCCGTTCATATACCATTTGACATCTGGAAGAGTTCCTTGATTCTGCATTGTATAAGTAAAGGAAATTCTGCCTGAACAAAGATCTGTGACTGGAAAAATTGTGATTGCAGGAAGAACGGGCGTGCAAATTAAATTGCTCGTGACATTAGTATTAATGGTCCTGAGATCGTCATATATGACTTGTGCACCATTCAGTATTTGAGTTCCATTCGTGATGGTCGATTTTAGTCTGACACTGAACTCTACAAATCCGCGACTATTTACCGAATCAATATTGCTCCCCGGTAGCATTATCGGTTCCATCAGCCAGGTTAACTGATTATTATTCAAGGAAAAAATATAAGGATGCGAAGCGGAGAGTAGTTGAAGAGAAGTCAGTTCAAAACGATTTTGAATTGCATCAACTATTTTTACTGAACGTGCAGTGTCACTTCCTGTATTTTGAAAATCGATCCGGTATGTAAACAATTCAAAGGCTTCAGTCATATGATCAGGACCTAACCCAATTGGCCTTACTGACTTTTCATTTGTTGCGGATGATGTATTCACGCTTGCACAAAATGTATTGTGAAATGGCAGGGAATTGTCGAATGGTAATTGCATTGTATAATTCAATGAATAGGATTGTCCCGTTAGCAATGGTCCGCATCTTTCTATATTCACTTTCGGTAATCCGGCAACAGGAAATAAATTTGTTTGTTCAGCTTCGAGTCTCAGCGACTTTCCTGCACTTGCAAAACAAAATGTTGTATCTCCTCCTGCAAGTAATTGAAATGTGCCTAGGTCGATCAGTGAATTATCTGAATATAAGCGCCAGTTGGAAAAACTTTGCATGTCACTTCCTGCATCAGTAATGTTGTATATCGTAAAACATGAAGAATCATTTTCACAGGAAGGTATTACTCTGACATAACTTCCATCCCATAAACTATCAGCATCGTACGAACAGAAATTGATCGGATAAATATCAGCCGTTAAGCAGAGCGTGGCATTTTGCAAAGCTATGGTATCACAAACAACTTCAGCAGAGATGATGAATGTCTCATAAGTTGCGACTTCAATTGCAGGTAAAGAAAACTCATAGTTATTATCAGGAAGAATCGTGTAGGGTTGTGTTGTTGAAATGTTGATCAGTTCCGGAGGCAAACGAAGATGTATAATTGGATTGTTTTCAACTTCTGTTCCTTCATTAAAATAAGTTACAGTAATATTTGCCGGGCGACACGGTTGAAATTGCGAAGATGTTGTTACAACTCGTAATCGATTACAACTATATTTTGTTTTTAATCCAAAATCATTTCCGGAAATAGTATCGCCATAGTCAGGAACATACACGTGAATAACACCTGAATCAGGACATGAGTAATCGAACAAATTTGAAGTATTGATAAGAGAAATTCT
>JAYUWA010000155.1:0-6750 GCA_043753795.1 Bacteroidota bacterium
TATCTCGCTGCACAGAAATTTGTTTTGAAGCGTATCGTACGACATCACATCGATCTTGAAGAGATTGAACTACAGGATAAAAATTTCAAAAGCAAACTCATCAACTGGTCACAACGAGAGCGAAAAGTTGTTGAATTTGAATTATTGGAAGAAGTTGATAATGGTGGGAAAAAATTATTACGAGTCAGAGTAATGGTCGATGGCGTAGAAAAAGCGCGTGGCGAAGACTTTTCAAAAAAACGTGCTGAACAGATCGCTGCGGAGAAGGTTTGTGTGGCGTTGCATCTGGAGTAAGTTGCGTGGTGAAAGAAAAGGTCAAGGGTCAAAGGTCAAGGGTCACACCGATTAACCTTTGACCCTTGACCTTTGACCTGATCAACTTTATAAGGTAGAATCACATTTATCGCGAGAACAGAGTTCAGGTGACTCTCAAAATGACGATATTCGTACCCGGAAACAACACATGGCCAAAACCGTCATAAAATTCACCAATGAAGATGATTACAACTTCATCCTGATCGGGCTTGCGTGTCAGCATCGGGATTACAGGTTATGCCATGAATTGAACAAAGCGCTTGGAATCGGAATGTTGAAGAAAGATGAATACACTGTTTTTAATAACAAGCGTATGGAAGATCACGCATTCTCATTTTATGAATTCACAAATGAAGAAGGCGACCGGTATAATCTGATTTCGAATCGATGTTTAAAAGGAGCGTTACTTCCGGAGCAGAAGGCGCTTGACTATCTATTATTGATCAGGCCCGATAAGACAAGAATTGATGAAATTGAATTAATACAAAAAATAAAAAAAATAAAAATACTTTTAGGTGTATACAAACTTGAAGTACCAAAATTAAAATCAAAAGATAATTTACTATTCTAAAATAAATAATGAGCAAAGTACCTTTTAATAAAACAAAAATTGTTGCAACGATCGGACCAGCATCATCCTCGCATGAAGTATTGAGAAAAATGATGCTTGCCGGTGTTGATGTATGCAGGTTGAACTTATCGCACGGAGAAGACAGTGTTCATGAAGGAGTGATAAATACGATCCGCGATTTAAACCGGGAATTGAATTTACACACATCTATATTAGTCGATCTACAGGGACCAAAATTACGGATAGGAGAAGTTGAAGGAAATCAGATCTTTCTTGAGAACGGAGCAAAAGTTGTATTCACCATGCATGAGTGTATTGGGAATCCAAACCGTCTTTACATGAATTACAAAGACTTTGCGAAAGATGTTGCTATCGGAGATATTGTTTTGATCGATGATGGAAAGATCGTATTGAATGTTCTTGAAACCAATCATACTGATGAAGTAATTGCTCTTGTTGAAAGTGGAGGAAAGTTATCGGGCCGCAAAGGAGTCAATTTACCGAAAACAAAAATTTCATTACCAAGTCTAACAAAAAAAGATCTGCATGATCTTGAGTTTGCGTTGAAGCAAAATGTTGACTGGATCGGATTATCGTTTGTCAGAAGTCCTTTAGACATTATTGATCTTAAAAACAGGATCAAACAAGCCGGAAGAAAATGTCGAGTGATCGCCAAGATAGAAAAGCCGGAAGCTTTGTCGGAGATAGATCATATTATACATGAAACAGATGCCTTGATGGTAGCACGTGGAGATCTTGGTGTTGAATTACCGATGGAAGAAGTTCCTTTGATTCAGAAAATGCTTGTGAACAAATGCATTCAGGCATCAAAGCCTGTTATTATTGCAACGCAAATGATGGAGAGTATGATCTCCAGTTATACACCGACACGTGCGGAGGTTAATGATGTTGCCAATTCAGTGATCGACGGAGCTGATGCAGTAATGCTAAGTGGCGAAACATCTGTCGGACTATATCCGGTTCGCGTTGTTGAGCACATGCGAACAATCATCGCAAAAGTTGAAGCAAAAGGATACTACTACAACAGAAAACATTTACCGAGCGTAACAAGCGATACTTTTATTTCTGATTCAGTTTGTTACAATGCATGTGTGATGGCATCACAAGTTGGAGCGCGGGCCATTGTAGGAATGACTCGTTCAGGATATACAGCCTATAAAGTTTCCGCACAACGGCCAAATGCCGACATTCTGATTTTTACTGACGTTCCTGATATGTTGAATGTCTTGAGTCTGGTTTGGGGTGTCAGAGTATTCTTCTACGACCGAGTTGTGACGACAGATGAAACAATCATAGAACTTCAGGACATTCTGAAAGAAAAAGGATATGTAAATAAAGATGATATTATAATTAACCTTGCGAGTATTCCATTGGAAGAGCAAGGGAGAACTAATATGATTAAGCTTGGACGAGTTAAATAACAGTTTGAGTTTGAAGTGTGGGGTGTGGCATCTCACACTTCAAAATACAAACTCAATTTAGTCTATCAAAATAAAGTACCACAAAAAGAGTGTGGAGTTTGAAGTGTGGAGTGTGGCAATCTAGACACTACACATAAACTTCACATTGCAAATGAATCTGCTGCTGTAACAAAATATGAAACTCAACATCCCCCTACTAAAAGAAATCTGCGAAACAGCCGGCGCTCCGGGATATGAGCAGCGTGTTCGTGAAATTGTTTTGCGTGAAATAAAAAATCTTGCTGACGATGTCAGTGTAGATAATATGGGCAATGTCACTGCAATTAAAAAAGGCCGTGAAAGAAAGAAGGTCATGATCGCTGCGCATATGGATGAGATTGGATTCATGGTCACGCATATTGATGACAACGGATTTTTACGTTTTCATACTCTTGGTGGCTTTGATCCGAAAACTTTGACAGCTCAGCGTGTGATCGTACATGGAACAAAAGATCTGATTGGTGTAATGGGAAGTAAGCCTATTCACATCATGACAACCGATGAAAGAAATAAAGTTGCAGCGATAACAGATTACTTCATCGATCTTGGAATGCCGAAGGAAGAAGTTGAAAAATATATCCGAATAGGAAATCCTATTACCCGTCAGCGTGAATTGATTGAAATGGGAAACTGTGTGAACTGCAAATCTATTGACAACAGAGTTTCGGTATTCATTTTGATTGAATCGATGCGATTGATGAAAGATCTTCCTTACGATTTATATGCTGTGTTTACAGTGCAAGAAGAAGTTGGAATTCGCGGCGCCAGTGTAGCGGCTCATAAAATAGAACCCGATTTCGGTTTTGGTCTGGATACAACTATTGCATTCGATGTTCCCGGAGCACAGGCACATGAGAAAGTCACATCTCTTGGAGCAGGTGCCGGTATCAAGATCATGGATTCTTCAACGATCTGTGATTACCGGATGATCGACTTTATGAAAAAGACTGCGGAAAAACATTCTATCAAATGGCAGCCGGAAATTTTGCAGGCAGGCGGTACTGATACTGCCGGGATCCAAAGAATGGGAAAGACAGGTGCAATAGCGGGAGCGATCAGTATTCCGACACGGCACATACATCAAGTGATTGAAATGGCCAATCAGGATGATATTGCAAATTGTATCGACCTATTAACCAAATGTTCTCAGGAATTGGATCAATATAATTGGGAATTCACCTCGATTTAAGCCTTAATACAAATATTAGGTGCTTTCGACCTTTTAAGATTTGTATATATAGTTCCTATTATTAAATTTGGAACTGAACTAATGCGTATTACTTTTTTTTATGAATGACATAAATAGTTTTGTTGAGCCTAACCGGCCATTGTATGAATTAATTCTGGATGGTATAATTATTACCGATCTCTCAGGAAAGATATCGTATTTAAATTCATCTGCATGTAAATTGATGAATTGTGGTAACAGGAAAGACCTGAAAAATAAATCCATTTCAGAATGCTTTAAGGATTCAAATTATTTGGATGAGATCATACAGCATTTGGCGACCAAAAAAAGTTTTGTCACTACTAAAATCTGCACAAAGAAAGATGGCGTAGAAGGTACTTTTATTTTATGTTTTTCCTTATTGTTAGATGCTAATTCAATGCCAATTGGTTTACAAGTGGTGTTTAAGAATCCGGAGTCTGCTCCTGATGAGAATCTTTATTTCGAAAAACGCAGTGCATTACTAAAATCACTAAACTATCACTCCCGTGAAATAATTTACATTAGTGATCTTATACATAAAAAAAATATTTTCTGTTCACAGGCAGTGGAAAAAATTATTGGATGGACGCAAAAAGATTTTCTTGACGGTGGGTGGGCTTTTTCCATTTCATTGACACATCCTGACGATGCCGAGAAGACAACAAATCATTTTATAAAAGAACTTGAATTACGAAGAAAAGAGAAATTTGTTCATGATCATATACCTATAGTGTACGAATACAGGAAGCGACACAAAGATGGTTCATTTGTAAAAATGTACTCTGAAAGTATTTTGATCGAGCGTGATGAAGAAGAGAATCCAAAATATCTTATGACCTTTTCAAGAGTCATTTCCAAGGAACAAAAAAATAATGTTCATCATAATGACGAATTTGACACATCTATCAGAAAGGAATTGGATAACATTTTGTTAATTGGTAAGTCAAAAACTAAATTTAATCCGATAAATTTATCAAAAAGAGAAAAGGAAATTTTGCAACTTGTACGCGATGGATTATCTACAAAGGAAATTGCAGATATTCTTCTTTTAAAAATCACTACAGTAAATTCTTACCGCAAGAATCTGATGATTAAAATGAATGCTAAAAATACAGCTGAACTTGTACAAAAGTCAAACCAGTTCATTTTAACCTGACAGAGAATTTTTATGTATTCGATTAAAGATTATATTTTATCAATGAAACAGGTTTTATCCTTTACACAGGATAAAGTACTGATATTAAATCCGGAAGATAAAGTAATTTTTGTGAACGATCACTTTTTATCTTTGACAGGGTACGGCAGAAAAGACAAAGACAAACTAAATTTAAATTCTTTAGTAAGGCCTCATGGAAAAAAGTCGATTGATACAACTCTAATAAATGATCTGGTTTGCATTTCAACAGAAAAATTTAATTTTTCAAGATCTTCAAAAAAGAATTCATTTATTTGTTTCAATGTTTGGAATGGGAATAATATTATTGGAAGAGTATTAATATTATTGGATGGGATCAACAAAGTTGAATTATTAAAAAATAATTTATTTGAAGAAAGTATTCTACGTGCAATGAACAGTAGGCATGATGCTGTATGGTTTATGACAAATATTCAAAATGGAAAAAATGCTTTCACGAGCGATTCTGTTGAAAAAATCATTGGCTGGAAACCTGCACATTTTAACCTCGGCGGATGGTTGTTCTTTTTCTCTATTGTTCATCCAGACGATATACACAATCTTTTTGCGAGACACAATGAATGGGTAGTAATGAAAAACAAATTGGCGGTGCTATTTGATCATGTGGAATATGCGAATACCTTTCGAATAAAAAATACACAAGGATCTTATGTTCCTATGGATACTAATTCAAATGTTTTAGAGCGAGATGAAGAAGGAAGGGTTAAGCTTATTTTTGGATCATTCAGATTGGTTGATCAAAATTCAAGGAATCGTATAATCTCAGATCAGAATGCGGGAAATATTAAAGTCATTGAAGGTAAAACGTATGTTGAGCTTGATTATCTGAAAAAGTTGCGTGAAGAATTGGAAGAGAATTCGCCAAAACAGGCTTTTAAAAATTTATCATCACGAGAGCTTGAAATTTTAGATCTGATAGTTGAGGAATATTCATCAGTTGAAATCTCTAAAAAGCTTAATATAAGTATCCATACAATAAATCTTCACCGGAAACAGATCATGAAAAAACTGGAAGCGAAAAATTTAGCAGGTTTAATTAGAATGTACTATTCCAGTAAATAGCTTTATTTTGGATAAAAATGATGTGAAATACTACTAGTAGTAGGTATAGAGTCTAATGTTAATATGTCCCATATTTGTTACAGCTTTTCACATTAGTTCAATTTATCTCTAACCTTTTTATAAAAACCCGAGGGAACGCAGCCCGCGGGTTTTTTTTTACCAGGATTTACTATGATTTTACTTGGATTTAGAGGATTAGAGGATTTTTGACCGGGATTTTATGGATTTTGGGATTAACGGGATGTTGACCCAGGGATTTTGACCTGGATTTAATGGATTTCGGGATTACCGGGATTGA
This sequence comes from Bacteroidota bacterium, assembly GCA_043753795.1. Lineage (GTDB taxonomy): Bacteria > Bacteroidota > Bacteroidia > AKYH767-A > 2013-40CM-41-45 > JADKIH01. The sequence goes on from JAYUWA010000155.1 coordinate 6,133, forward strand.
TTTATTTGTCTATATCCTGGCAATCCAGAAATCCATTAAATCCTGGTTAAATCCCGATTATCAAATATTCAATAAATCTTAGTCAATCCGCTAGTCAATCCTAATGTTGGCGTGTTTTTTTAATTATTCCTTACATCAACAATAATCGGTAACCAAAGCCTGTCATCCATTCATCCATCAATGTTCGGTGTTTACCAAACGAAATTGATGTGGGACAGCTTCAGACCTACTTTCGTTAAACAATTCAACAACAACCCACACATGACAACAATTGAGATACAAGACTTCATACATGTTTACAGCATGTTTTCATTCAGAGACGGACGGAAAGAGCCGGGAATCGTAATCAATAAATACAATCTGGAAAAAGCAGAAGTAGAATTTTTCTTCATTCCGCAAGACCAGATGAATGCATATAAAAGTGCTTTCGATCGCTACGACAAAGAAACTTGTCGTCGTATCGCACAACATGTCGAAGTAGACCAGATCCTGAACGTTCGTCCGGTATCACTGGCAGATTACAAAGTGATCATGCAATTACTTGCCGAAAGAAATCAGCGACTGAGTTTTCAATAAGAGATTCTGAATACATGAAAAATTAGGAAAGGGGCTGCCGGG
>JAYUWA010000156.1:0-6750 GCA_043753795.1 Bacteroidota bacterium
AATTATTTTCAGTTATTCCCAAGCGCATTTTTCAATTACAAATTTACTGATAAGCACATGTCCAGGCTTTCTTATAGCCGAAGAATTGATCGTCCGGGATATCAGCAATTAAATCCATTCAGATATTTCATTGATCCATATAATTTCATGCAGGGTAATCCGAATTTAGAACCGCAGATCACAGACAATTACGAAGCTTCCTATACATTTAAACAGATGTATACAATTACTTTTAATTACAGTCATACGGCAGATGCTATGACACAAATTACCAAGCAGATCGACTCAACGCATACTACCTTCATTACTACAGAAAATTTAAATTCAAGAAACAATTACGGAGTAAATATCAATTTACCGCTTCACATTACTGAATCGTGGACAAGTTCAAATAACCTTTCGCTTTTCAATAATGAATACCAGGGAGTGTCATCAGTAGGGAATATCGACAAGTCGCTTACCTCCTACTTTCTGAATTCAGTAAATAGTTTCCAGGCAAAAAAAGGCTGGTCGTTTGAGATCAGCGGATACTATCAGTCGCAAATGGTTTGGGGAACCTGGCTCGTAGAACCACAATGGTCAGTTGGTGGTGGGATAAGTAAAATGCTCATGAATGAACGCTTGCAATTGCGGGCAAACATCAATGATATTTTCCATACTCAGAAAGAAAAATCAAGTATTAAATATCAGAATATCGATGCAACATTTTCACAAGTTTACGACACACAGTTTGTCCGTTTTCACATCAGTTATAATTTCGGCAAGCGCGGCATAAAGACAAAAAATCATAGCCGTGGGCCTGAAGAGCAGGATCGGATCAATTCGGGAAGGCAGTGAGGCTTGTTCCTTAATTGAAAAGTTTTTGGCATAAGGAATTTTAAAGTGTTTAAAGTGTAGGGTTCAGTATAAACCCCTTAAATACTTTAAAGTATTTTTCAACCCGTTGTTCGAAATTATTGCCCCTCGGCTTCGCTCGGGGACCGTCTTATAAGTAGTAATGTGTGAATTTTTTGCGAAGAAAATTTAACTTCAATTTTAAGGGAATTTTCTTCGCAAAAAATTCACACATATCTGCCCAAAAACCACGGTCCCTGAGCGAAGTCGAAGGGCGAACGTTTTGAATTTCGAACAACGGGTTAATTATAATTTTCAACCCATCGGATAAAACGCTTCCACAATATGTTCATGCCGCGTATATTCAGAATTCGTGATCACGATGATGACATCAAAGATCGCTTCTTTGTCGGGGTAAAATTCTTTCATGTAATGATCAGCAACTTTGATGATTTGTCTTTGTTTTTTGATCGGGATAAGTAAAGACGGATCACTGAGATATGGACTCGTTCTTGTTTTTACTTCGACAAAAACAATTTGTCCGTTGAACTCACAAACGATATCTACTTCTTTATGGTCGAAAATAAAATTCTTGGATAAGATCTTGTACCCTTTTTTCACAAGTTCATCCGCTGCAATCATCTCCCCCTTTCGTCCGAGTTCTTTAAGGTCAACCATTGTGAAAACTCAACTCCATTTTATCGGTTACATTTAATGTTACTTCACTACCCATAATAAGCGGATAATTATTCGGAATATGTCCGGTAGGAAAACCATATACTACAGGAAAACTATACTCTTTCACTGCGTCGTGAATAATTTCTTCAGCAGTTTTTCCAAATGGAATAGGATTGTCTTTCATTTCTGACATACCTCCAACAATTAAACCTGCGAGGTCTTTCAACTTTCCGCTTCGTTTCAGATTCATCATCATTCTGTCGATGTGATATAAATATTCATCCAGATCTTCGAGGAAAAGAATTTTTCCTGTTGTGTCTATATCAGAAGGAGTTGCAGATAAGCTATAAAGTATAGACAAATTTCCACCGATCAATCGGCCTTTTGCTTTTCCTTTGCGGTTCAGTTTTTCGAGTTGTGGTAATTGCTTTGAAGAAGAGTAGCGCAAAGGTTTTCCGAATAATGTTTCTTTGAAAACCTGTAAGCATGGTGCATTTAATTTTGGAATGTTCAAAGACATGGGAGCATGCATTGTTTGGACCAGACACGTTTTATGAACATGTGAATGGACGACAGTGATGTCGCTATAGCCGATGAGCCACTTGGGTTGTTTTGTAAATTTCTTCCAGTCGATCTGATCAATCACTCTGACCGTTCCATAACCGCCACGCGCAAAAAGCACAGCCTGAACATTTTTATTATTCAATGCACGCTGCAAATCACCGGTTCTGTCTTCATCATTGCCTGCAAACTGGTTTTCTTCTTTATATAAATTCTTTCCTGTCTGAACCTCAAGCCCCCAGCTTTTGAGCAGGTCAATTGCAGGTTTAATTTCGAATTTTGATACTTTTCGGGCAGTTGAAACAATTGCTACAGTATCTCCTTCTTTCAGGTATGGAGGTCGGATCATATTTCTATCTTTGCCTGCGAAATTACTTTAAAGTTCGGGGATTCTCGTTTAATCTATGCTGAATATTCAACATCGGTTTTGAACAATGCCCAATACAATTTATGAAACCAACGATCGTCACTGCTGCATTACCGTATGCCAATGGTCCTGTCCACATCGGACATTTAGCCGGAGCATATTTACCTTCAGATATATATGTCCGTTTATTAAGAATGATGAATGAAGATGTGGTTTACATCTGCGGTTCTGATGAGCATGGCGTTCCGATCACATTGCGTGCGAGGAAAGAAGGAATTACTCCGCAGCAAGTAGTAGATAAATATCATTCAATCATTAAAAAAAGTTTTGCCGACATCGGCATCTCATTTGATATCTATCACCGTACATCTGAAAAGATCCATTACGATACAGCATCTGATTTTTTCAAAGTAATTTACGACAAAGGAGTTTTTACAGAAAAAGAAAGTGAGCAGTATTATGATGAAGAAGCACAAACCTTTCTTGCCGATAGATACATTACAGGAACTTGTCCGAACTGTGGCAATACAAATGCCTATGGCGATCAATGTGAAAAATGCGGTAAGAGTTTGACTCCGGAAGATCTGATCAATCCGCATTCGCAGTTGAGTGGTAAACCTCCCATAAAAAGAAAAACGAAGCACTGGTATTTACCGCTTGACAAGATCCAGGAAGAATGGCTTGACAAATGGATCCGTTCGCATGAAGGCGACTGGAAAAATAATGTATATGGTCAATGTAAGTCATGGTTAGATCAAGGCTTGCAACCGCGCGCTGTAACACGTGATCTCGATTGGGGAGTTCCTGTTCCACTAGCTGAAGCAAAAGGAAAAGTACTTTACGTTTGGTTTGACGCACCGATTGGATATATCTCTGCAACGAAAGCACTTTTTGCAGAAAGAAAAGATCCGGATGGTTGGAAAAAATACTGGCAGAGTGATAAATCGCGTTTGTTGCATTTCATTGGTAAAGACAATATCGTTTTTCATTGCATCATATTTCCTGCAATGCTTAAAGCGCATGGTGATTTTATTTTGCCGGAAAATGTTCCTTCGAATGAATTTTTGAATCTGGAAGGCGATAAAATTTCCACTTCAAGAAACTGGGCAGTGTGGCTTCATGAATACCTTGAAGAATTTCCAAACAAACAAGATGTATTGCGATATGTTTTGTGTGCAACTGCTCCGGAAAATAAAGACAATGATTTTACATGGAAAGATTTTCAGGCAAGAAATAACAATGAGTTAGTTGCCATTCTTGGAAATTTTATCAATCGCACATTGGTATTAACACAGAAATATTATGCAGGAAAAGTTCCTGCAATGAATGAATTGAATTCAGAAGACAAACTTTGCATCGAAGCCATCAAAGCAATTCCAACAAAAATAAAAGAGAACATTTTAGAATACCGTTTCCGTGATGCTTTGTTTGAGTTAATGAATCTTGCACGTACAGGAAATAAATATCTTGCAGACAATGAGCCTTGGAAAATTCAGGCGACAGATCCAAAACGTGTTGAAACAATCTTAGCAGTTTCACTTGAAATTTCAGCAGCATTAGCAAATTGCATGCAACCATTTCTTCCATTTTCTTCAGAGAAACTTTTCAGAATGCTGAATCTTGAGAAAATGAAATGGGATGATTTTCATGGGAAGATGCTATTTAAATCAGGACATCAATTAGGTGAAGCTTCATTGCTGTTTGAAAAAATTGAAGACGATGCAATAGAATTTCAGATCAACAAACTTCAGGCAAGCAAAGTTGCAAATCAGGTTGCTCCTGCAGCTACACCCGCAAAGCCATCGACATCCTTCGACGATTATTCGAAAATGGATATTCGCATAGGAACAATTCTCACCGCTGAACGGGTCCCGAAGACTGACAAATTACTAAAGCTCACGATTGATACTGGTATTGATCAGCGCACTGTTGTAAGCGGCATTGCCGCATATTACAAACCGGAAGATATCATTGGACAACAAGTAAGTATTCTTGTTAATCTTGAGCCCAGAAAGATAAAAGGCATTGAATCACAAGGGATGATCCTTATGGCCGAAAATGAAAAAGGTGAATTGGCTTTCGTTACTACTGTGAAACCAATGAATAATGGAGCAGCTGTAAAGTAATAATGCTGATTTCGGATTTAATTAGCAAAATAATGGGCATTTCAATTTGAGATTTGAACCGTTTCTTCTCATCCCATATCTTGTCAGGATAAATAAAATTGAGAAAGAATGGGAAAATGCGGGAGATTTTTAGCATTATTTATTTCCCGCAGATCGCGCAGATAAAGCCGCAGATAAGGCGCAGATTTTGTGAAGGTAATTCAAGATACTAAGATAAAACGAACAATTATTTTTTATCAGTTTAATGCATTACGAAATCTGATTTCAACTAAATAATTTTTACGATAAACAGATTTCATGATGTCTCAAAAACGGCAGCCCCGATCTGCGCCTTATCTGCGAATTTATCTGCGAAAATCTGCGGGAGATTTTTAGTTGTATTTATTTCCTGCAATTCGTGCAGATAAATCCGCAGAAAAGGCGCAGATCTTGTGAAGGTAATTCAAGATACTAAGATAAAACGAACAATTATTTTTTATCAGTTTAATTCATCCTTTATTTTTCTTCCGAACATAAGTTCATAGCCAATCACTATCCAGATCAAAACCGCCGGCAACGCTTTCAATGAATATGGAATTACATAATTCAGTCTAATTGGTTTTGGAAACAAGTCAGTTGGCGATAGTGATGTTAATATTAATGCCAGTATTATCAAACTAAGATTCCATTTATTTTTCACGCCTGAAATAAACCAGATCGCACATGGAACAATTGCAACAATATAAGATGGTGATTCTGCTTTGTGATTGAAAATCACGATCCATATCAACAGAGAACACAGATAAAGCAATCTGAAATCAAACTCTTTAAAACGTTGAATTTTTATCAGCGGAAGCAGGAAAAGAACTATTCCACTTACCAGTACAATTGATTTTGAAGGTTCAACAGAAAACCATGAACTAATGATGCCAAGAACTGAAATTCCTTGCGATTGAGAATGGTCATCAGCCAATAATACTCCCCAGTTTTTATATTGAATTATCAAAGTTTGCAGATCAGTAAAGATCAAGGGAAGTGCTGCGAGAATGACGAACCAGAATGCAGACCACAATACGAACTTCCTTTTTTTATCGTAGAATAAAAACAAAACACACGCAAGTATACCGGTAAGTTTTATGTAAAAACAGATCATGATGAGAAAGGTTGCCAATGGAAATTTCCCCTTTTCCAAAGAAACGAATGCAAAGAGCAGCAAGCCGGCAATCATTGCATTACTTTGCGAGTTTTGCAGCGATGTCAACAATTCAATAAATGAGAATGACAAAATAAAAAATTTACTTTTAGAAGTTAATCTTGGTAATTGTAGTACTCCATAATATAAAAGCAGGCAGTTCAATAGATCCCAGATGACAAGCCCGATCCAATCAGGCAAATAATAAAACGGCAACATTAAAGCCGCAAAAGTCGGACTATACTTATAGTAATCTCCATATTCGTCTACATACTGCTCATATAAATTGACACCATCTATAAGATGTTTGAATGAAGTTTTAAAAATGACATAGTTGTTGTAAAATGTCTGTTTATGCCCCCAGAAAATCTTTTCACCCAATGCGAGTTTCTGAACACTATCAGCCAGAGTCACTACTACAAATATCCAAAGTAAATATTTGAGAAGTTTAATATAATCGTATTTTTCAGAATTTGCTCCGGCGATAATCATTGAAGCGAAGAAAGGAAAACTTTTAGCGATATCCTAAAAAATTACGAATAACGAATAGTGAATAATGGCAACTAACAAAGTACTTACTGACGAGCATTTAAGTACTTTTTGGCTATCATATGGTAAAATGAATACTTTCTTTGAATGGACGAATACCTTATTTTAAATTAATACTATTGTAAAGGAAATATTGCAATGCAAATATCGTTAACCAATTAAACTAACGCAATAATGAAAAGCTCGAAGTTTTGTCTCCTTATAATAATTGCGGTATTATTCATTTCAATCAATTTACAGGGACAGTCAACTTTAAAATTCACTTTCTATTTTGAGACAGCTCAAAGTAATCCTGACAAAAAAGAGCTATCACGATTTAGAAATTTCTACAAATCTCTGGATAGCTTATCTATAGTTTCAATTAATATAAAAGCATTTTGTGATGACAGAGGTTCATCAACTTATAATGAAATTCTGTCAAAGGATCGGGCTGCAACCGTAAAAAATTATTTATTAGGATTATC
>JAYUWA010000157.1:0-6737 GCA_043753795.1 Bacteroidota bacterium
ATATATTTTTTACTTCAAAAATATATTGCAAAATCTAGGATACGATTTTCACTTATTCTTAAATTATTGCTACAAAATGACTTTTTGAGGGTCGACTAAATATTAAAGGAGAGAATCAAACTCCAATAAAAGCCGAAACCTTTCCTAACGCTATTATTCGTTATTCACTATTAGTTATTAGTTATTGAAGTCAAACGTACTTTTCCCCCTTTTTCAACTTCACATCATTCACCAGATTTCTTACGCCTTGTTCATCATCTTTCGGACAGATAAGTAAGACATTGTCTGTTTCCACTACTATAAAATTTTCTAATCCTTGAATTACAGCAAGTTTGTTGTTAGACATATTTACAATACAATTTTTTGTATTATCGACCATTACATGCGGACCAACGATTGCATTTCCATTCGTATCGTGTGGAAGTTGTTCGTATAATGATTTCCATGTACCCAGATCGCTCCAGCCAAACTCTGCACTCAATACAAAGACATTTTTTGCTTTCTCTAAAATTCCGTAGTCAATGGAAATGTTCTTGCATTGTGTATATGCATTCTTGATATATTCTGCTTCACCGGGAGTATTCAGCATTTCTTTTCCTTCTTGGAAAAGTGCATACATGTCGGGCATCAGATCTTCAAAGGCTTTTATGATCGTTTTTGCATTCCATAAAAAGATTCCGGCATTCCACAAAAATTCTCCGCTCTTCAAAAAGAACTTTGCCATTTCAAGATTCGGCTTCTCAGTAAATGTTTTTACTTTGCTGATCTTGAATTCTTCCGGACTATCATCGCCATTAAACTGAATATAACCATATCCTGTATCCGGACGACTTGGATGAATGCCGATCGTCAGCAATGAACTGTTCTTAGCAGTGAAATCAAGTCCTTTTAAAACGGCTTCCTGAAATTTCTTTTCGTCAGTGATCACATGATCAGAAGGAGCAATGACCAGATTAGCATCCGGATTCACGCTGAAGATCTTCATACTTGCATAAGCAATGCATGGTGATGTATTTCTTCTTTGCGGTTCTGCCAATACCTGCTCTTTTTTCAGTTCAGGAATCTGAGTGAAAACATGATCAAGATATGCTTCATTGGTTACGATATAAATATTTTCTTTAGGGCACACACTAAGAAAGCGCTCATACGTTTGGCGTATAAGTGTTTTGCCGGTTCCTAAAATATCAATGAACTGCTTAGGGAAATTGTTACGACTCATGGGCCAGAATCGGCTGCCAATGCCGCCGGCCATGATGATACAGTAATTGTTTTTCATCAGAAATTTTGTTACAAACTTGTCTTTTGGTAAAGGTCTATTCGATAGCGATCAGGTTGTAACGGTTAGTGGATTATTTATTTAATTGCCCTTATGAGAGCTCGGCTAATACTTTTTTTAATTTTCCGAAAACTTCAGGAATTTCTTCTTTCGTACATGTGCCTACTGAAAGTCTATACCATGGTGAATCATCAGATGAGCCAAATGCTGAGAACGGTACAACAGCAAGTTTTGCTTCGTCAAGAATATACTGTGTAACGTCTTTTTGTGTTGTCAATATTTTTCCGCTTGCATTTTTTTTACCCTTCAAATTTAAGTTGATCGTAAGATAGATCGCAGCTTGCGGTGAAATGGCATCAACGCTGTATCCTGCTTTTTTCAAAGCAATAAATCCATCGTAAAAACCATGAAGCCTTTCGTCAATCGATTTCTTGAATTGCTCAAGAAAGGTATCTAATGCACTTTTGTTTTTCAGATAATCAGCCGTAGCAATCTGTTCTGCTTTCGGTGCCCAGGCTCCAACGTGCGAAAGAATTGCTTTCATTTTGTCGATGATAACACGAGGTCCAAATGACCAACCTACACGAACTCCGGTAGCTGCAAGTGACTTTGAAATTCCGTCTATGAAAATTGTGTATTCACGCATTTCAGGACGAAGGGAAACAGGATCATAATGTTTTGTCTGACCATAAGTCAATACCCAGTAGATCTGATCGTACATCAGATACAATGGTTTTGAACCAGGTCCACGGCGTTTGTTTTCAGCAAGGATCATATCACAGATCTCTGCAAGTTGGTTCTCGCCAAAAACAGTTCCTGTTGGATTCAATGGGGAACACAGTGCAATCATAGTTGCCTCTTTTATATGCGGACGAAGATCGTCTGCTGAAGGCATAAAATTATTTTCAGGACGCGTTTCAACAAAAATAGGATTGACTCGCGATAAATGACAGTAGTGATTATTATTCCATGATGGTACCGGGAAAATTACCGACTCTCCCGGATTTAGCAAAGTGATATATGTTGCATAGATCAACGGTCGAGCGCCGCCGGAGATCAGGATCTCATCAGATGAATAATTTAATCCTTGTCGGTCTTTCAAAAATTCTGCAACTTCTTTGCGCAGATCAACCATACCATTTGCAGCAGGATAATTTGTTTGCTTATTCTCGTATGCTTTTATAATAGCATCGTTTAATTCTGAAGGAATAGGAAAAATCTTTGGATCGAAATCGCCAATTGTATAATTGTAGATCCGCTCGCCATTTCGGATTTTTTCATTGATCTCAGCAGCAAGTTTAATGATCTCTGAACCAATTAATGTTTCAGCCATTTCTGAAACCATGTGCTGCTCACTTTGCATTAAGGCGCTGTCCGACATTGGAATACTGTTTTCGTATGTTCACAAATGTAAGTAATATCTTCTGACTTTTTTAACTAAGAAAGGGGAAATACAGTGCTAAAATTCAACTATTTTACTGTTTCAGAGGTTATGTTGTGAACCGGAATGACCTCCGCTAAGCCGCTTACATAGTACTGCCGTTTTGTGGTCAACTCAAGACAACGAAAGCGGGTTCGCATTTTTTCTCCTTTCTGGAATATCATTCCTGAACGCGATTGGTAGAGTGCAAACCTTGAATTGGTAGATAGTTCTTCCAAATGAAAAACCTCAACACTGCCATTTTTTTGATCATACTTTTTTAGCGTCCTGAAAAGATTATGATCACTGCAACTTGTTGCTGCCGGATTTTTAAGATAGGAGGAAAGCGCATTTGAGATATCATCAGGAAAAATTCTTCTTGCAACAAAGTTGCCAAGAAGAATTCTGAATTCGTTTTTCCATTCTCTACCATGCGGATCATGACGGAATGGATACTTCGTATAAGTATGTAGATGTGCTACTTCATGAACAAATGTGATCAGGAAAGCGTATTTGTTCAAGTCGTGATTAACAGAAATATGATGACCTTTTCCTCTTTCAAGCGGTTTGTAATCACCAAATTTAGATGCACGACCTCTGGTAATTTTTAAATGGATGTTTTTCTGAATGATCCAGGATGTACATTCATCTACAGTTTCATGAGGAATGTAATTCGAAAGTACAGCAGCAATTTTTTCCCGCGACATTGTTAATCGAGAATTGATTTAATGGATGGCTGTGAAGATAGATATTATTTCAATAATTGATAAGCAATGAAACTGGCGATGTATGCCATAGCACTCATATACAAAACCTGGATCAAAGGATATTTTATCCTTCTGGTTTCACGGTAAACGATCGCAATCGTACTGATACATTGCATTGCAAAAGCGTAAAATAGCATCAACGATATTCCTACAGCAAAAGTATACCTCGGTCCACCTGTTTCCGGATCAATTTCATTCCGCATTTTTTCTTTTACTGTCATCTTAGTGCTGCCTTCGTCACCTACACTATAGATCGTAGACATTGTTCCGACAAAAACTTCTCTTGCTGCAAACGATGTGATCAACGCAATTCCGATCTTCCAGTCATAGCCAAGTGGCTTAATGAAGGGCTCGATCATGTGTCCTAATCTACCGGCATACGAATTCTCAAGTTTTTCACTTTGCACCTGACGATCAATTTCATCTTTTGGCATTGAACGAGTATAGGTTTCAGACATATACTTTTCTTCAATTCTGTCAAATGATCCTGATGGACCAAATGACGATAAAAACCAAAGGATAATAGAAACTGAAACAATGACTTTTCCTGCATCAAACAAAAAGACTTTTACCTTTTCTGCAATATGAATTCCTATGGTTGACCACCGTGGAATTCTGTATGTCGGTAATTCCATTACGAAATAACTCTTTTGTGTACTGTGAATGATGTGCTTCATCACCCATGCAGCAAGTATGGCAGCGACAAAACCAATCAGATACATGAACATCAGTACCAGACCTTGTAGATTCACTCCATAGACGTAATCACTTGGAATAATCAGTGCTATCAGCAATGTGTACACAGGTAAACGCGCAGAACAACTCATCAACGGAGTGACCATGATCGTTATCAATCGTTCTTTCCAATTCGATATTGTACGGGTCGACATGATCGCAGGAACTGCACAAGCTACGCCACTCATCAGTGGGATCAGTGATTTTCCATTCAGTCCGAATTTCCTCATGAGTTGATCCATCAGAAAACTTACCCGAGACATATAACCGGTGTCTTCTAATACTGCAACAAAGAAAAACAGTAAGGCGATCTGTGGAACAAAAACTACTATGCCATTAAGTCCGGCTAAAATTCCATCGACCAATAAGTCGTTGATCAATCCGGGCGGAAGAGAATTTTGCACCATCTCGCTCAACCATGCAAAAGCTGAATCGATAAGATCCATCGGATAAATTGCCCAGGCAAAGATGGCCTGAAAGACAAGGAAGAGAACGGCAAGAAAAATAAAGTAACCCCAAAACCGGTGAGTAAGAATATTGTCGATCCGGAATGAAGGTGATTTTTGAATCGGGTTATCAGGAGATGAAATAAACTCCTGTATGATCATGCTGATCACACGATATCGTTCCAAGGTTTCCTTGGCCTGCATTTGCTGACCATTGAATTCATATTGCACACAAACAGCACGGATCTTTTCTTTCTTGAATTCAGGAATTTCGAAATTTGAAATGAGATCAATATTGTTTGCTACAAGAAATGCATTGTAATTACTTTTAACATTTACTGTTTGTCGGATGGTATCAACTACCTCGGGTGCGAAAACACGGATATCAATAAAATCATTTACAGGTGGAGTAAATGGCTGAACGATTGCTTCCTTCAACTCTTTAAGCCCTTCCAGTTTTCGTGCATTCATTGCAACGATCGGAACTCCCAATCGCTCCGATAATTTTTCGAAGTTGATCTTGATCTTCTTGAACCGAACAATATCCATCATGTTGATCACAAGAACAACAGGAATTTTCAGATCTACCAATTGAGAGCACAGAAATAAATTTCTTTTCAGATTGGCACCATCTGCAACAACGATCGTAAGATCTGGATGAGCTTCGTTTTGAGGATCACATAATAATTGAAATGGAATTCTCTCTTCAGGTGATTTTGGATATAATGAATATGTTCCCGGAAGATCTATTATCTCTGCATCAATTTTGTTTCCAAATTTATCGCGCAGTGTTGTGTAACCGATTTTCTTCTCGACTGTAACTCCGGGAAAGTTTGCAACCTTCTGATTCAAGCCCGTGAGTGCATTAAAAACAGACGACTTTCCACTATTCGGATTGCCTACTAAAGCTATTTTTATTTTTTTCGTCACAGAGTCAGTTCGATGATCTTAATTTGATTTGATACGGACAGTCGCAGCTTCCGCCTTTCTGAGGCTCAACATATAACCCGCTACTGAAATAGCAATTGGATCTCCCAATGGAGCAATCCGAATCACTTCTATCATTTCTCCGGGAATACAGCCCATTTCCAATAATTTCAGGGACAATTCATAATCTGTAAATGAGTCGATCATGCCTTTTTGGCCTTTTTTCAAGTCAGATAGAAGTCTGGTGGTTGTACCCATTTCCTTATTAAGAATCATTTTAAACAAGCGGTCAAAAGTATTCCTTATTTTTTAATAATAAGCGGATTTTTGTCATTAATAGACGAAATACTTCAAATATAAATTGTTGAATATCAAAGTATAACCCGAGCAAGTTAAAATAGATACAGAAATAAAAAGGATTCGGTTAAAAGTGCAGGAAACATAAATTACAAAATGAACTCAGGAATTCTTTTCAACCGGCTTTTCTGTGCGCTTACCGAAAGCCGGACAATCGCACTTTTTCTTAAAAATAAAACATCCGCTACTGCCAAATGAAATCGCAAAGATCATCAGGCAAAATAGTAAACGGTTTTTGTTTCTGGCGAATGTCATGGCTTCAATAATAACTGTAAAGGTAACGAATACCGGCTGTTTAAATTGAAAATGTTTCAAGGCAAGGCTCACTTTATTGACAAGCCTCTTACAGTGTTGGTTCGAATCTTCAGTCTCTACTATTCGATAAAAATCTAACTTTGTTACTAACAACTTTGTTGGTATTCTCCCCATTACAAAGCTTTAACTGAACAATACGCGCAACAATTTTCTTATTTTTACCGCGACTTATGAATTGGCTTTTTCACTTAGGAAGGTATTGGATCTTTATGAAAGATCTGATCATTAAACCGGAAAAATTTTCCATTTACTGGAAGCAATTGATTCGCGAACTCGACAACTTCGGTTATGGTTCACTCGGTATCGTTGCATTGACTTCCGTTTTTATGGGAGCTGTAATCACTATTCAGACAGTTTATAATCTTGTGAACCCGCTAGTCCCACTTTCTGCTGTTGGAATTGTCGCCAGAGATTCTATTATTCTTGAATTCTCACCGACTATGATGTCATTAGTTCTAGCAGGTAAAATCGGATCAAGTATTGCATCCGAGATC
>JAYUWA010000158.1:0-2157 GCA_043753795.1 Bacteroidota bacterium
TATAAGTACCAAAAGTTAAATTTGCCGCAACAGAATTTGTTGATTGATCATGTGTCCAGAAATATTGATAAGGAATTATTCCTCCGCTTGCTGTAATTGTCGCCGATCCCGAATTTCCTCCAAAGCAATTTACATTAGTCGAAACTGTTGATGAAATTAATTCAAATGGTTGTGAAATTATAAATGGAACATTTGTTGTACAATTATTTCCATCAGTTACGGTTACATTATATGTTCCCGCTGACAAATTCGAAACTGAAGCTGCATTATCCGGCGAACAAGTCCATGCAAAAGAAAATGGAGCTGCTCCACCATTCAAGGCTAAAGCTGCACTACCATTCGATCCACCAAAACAATTTACGTTCTGCACGGAATTAACAGAAGCCTGCGGTCCTGATACATCTGCCACAACAATATTTTGTGACATCGTACAGGAATTTGCATCGGTAACAATAACCTGATAATTACCGGCAGATAAATTGCTGAAAGTATTTGTATGATTATTTAGATTAGCCGGCCATGAATATGCATACGGAACTGTTCCACCATTTACAATTACACTTGCTGATCCATTAGTATTTCCGCAAGTAGTAGATATGGTTGATGAATTGATCTGTATTTCTGAAGGTTCACCTACAACTGCATCAGCAACTGAAGTACAACCATGAGAATCTGTAACTACTGCACTATAAAGTCCGGCAGGGACGTTCTCTAAAACATCATCAGTATCTGAATGTCCGAGCCATTGATATGTATAGGGCGGAATTCCACCGGCTACTGCAACAACTGCTTGCCCGGTACTAGAACCATAACAAATTGCTGCTTGAGTTGCAGAAGTGCTGACAAGAATTTGCGGTGGCTGATCGACTATGACATTTGCTATCGCAATACAGTTATTAGCATCTGTAACTGTAACATCATATTGTCCATTTGACAAACCGGTTGCGCTTGAAAGAGTTGAAACATTCGGTGACCATGCAAAAGAAAAAGGTGCTGTTCCGCCATTGACTGCAACTGTTGCAGTGGCATTTGCCTGACCGAAACAATTTGGCATTACCAAAGCAGAAACTGCTGCACTCATTCCGCCGGAATTTTCTACATTAATTGAAGATGTAATTGTACAACCATTCAGATCATTTATTACGACTCTGTATATACCGGCAGGCAAGCTGCTGATCGTATTTGTGCCATTCACACTATTCGACCATGAATAGCTATAGGGAGAAGTTCCGCCGCTGACATTTACTGAAGCACTACCATTATTTGTAGCACAAGTTCCCATAGTAATTGAAGAAACAACAGAAAGGTCTGAAGGTTGAGAGATCACAACAGGAGCAGTTGTACTACACCCATAGGCATCTGTTACTCTTACAGAATAATTTCCTGCACTCAAATTATTTGCGACTGCATTTGTTCCACCCGTTGGCGACCATTGATAGTAATATGGCCCGACACCATTTGATGCAAGCGCTGTTGCTGTTCCATTGTTACCACCAAAACACGAAACATTGCCTGAAGAAGATATAGAAGCTGTTGGTAATGGTGTTGCATTTACTGTTGCGTTCATGGAAGTTGTACATCCGTTAGCATCAGTAACTGTGACTGCATAAGTGCCTGAACCTATATTCGTATATTCGAATGACAAATAATTTCCGGGAACCCATCGATAGCTGTAAGGAGATGTTCCACCTGCAACTGAAGCCTGCACACTTCCGTTATTGTTTCCACATGTAGTAGGAATAGAACTTGTTGTCATACTCAATGCAGGTGGTTGCGAAATTGCTGTTGATGCAGAAATGGTACATCCATTGGCATCAGTGATCACAGCTTGATAATTTCCTGCAGGTAAATTTGTGATCGAAGCGGTTGTCGCTCCACCATGATTCCATTGATATTGATAGGGAGTTGTTCCGCCTGCTGCAGTTGCTATTGCTGTTCCGGTAGTACTGTTGAAGCAATCAACATTTGTTGAATTTGCTGAAGCATTTAATGGTGTAGGTTGTGAAATTGAAAAAGGTACTGAACTTGTGCAGTTATTTGCATCAGTAACAACGACAGAATAAATTCCTGCAGATAAACCTGATGCAGATGATGTAGTCGATCCTGCATTAGACCATGTATAAGTAAACGGACTTGTTCCTCCTGTTTGAATCACAC
>JAYUWA010000159.1:0-2155 GCA_043753795.1 Bacteroidota bacterium
CAAATCTATTAAAGATGAATACAATTACCTAAGCTATACGCAAACATGGAAGTGGACGTATACGATCATTGGTATTCGTGGTGCATATCACTTTCCTTTAGACAATGAAAAACTTGATTTGTATTTAGGAGCTATGCTTTCATATAACATTCTTAACTTTAAATACACTGATTCTGATCCAAATTATAATTCTACATTTGATTATTCAGGTGGATACGGAAGTGCGGCAGGATTTTCTGCATTTGGTGGTATTCGGTATTATTTGTCAGATAACTTTGGTTTAAATGCAGAGTTAGGTTACGGAATCGCATATTTAACTTTAGGCGTTTCATTTAAATTCTAAAAATAAAATTTAACAAAAAAGGGCAATTCCGTCAAGGAGTCGCCCTTTTTTCGTTTTGGCTACTTAGCAATAAAATATAACTTTACATTCGCTTTTTTTTACAACTCTATTAACCCACTTAATTTAGTCAGATGCAAAAAGCCCTGTTAATTATTCTTTCCTTTTTCCTTTTTGTTTCATCGGAAACAAATGCACAAAGTCGCTTGATCTGGTCAACAACTTCTGCTTTGCTGAATTCGCAAGTTACTGATCCAAGAAGTTTCGCTGTTGATGGAAATGGAAACAGCTATTCTGTTAATTACACTCAGTCCGGAATTTCACTCTATACGAGTTATGTTTTCTATGCGCACGATGCTAATGGTGTAAAATTATGGGAATATGTAAATGATAGTTGTCTGCTCGATTGCAATGACAAGTACTTTAATATAGTTCCTATTGAAAATGATGGTGCAATATTTATTGGCGCTTACGATGACATCACCGGTACACAAGTCCGCATAAAAAAAATCGACAATCAAGGCAACTTAGTTTGGCAACAATATTGGATCACACCTTTTCTTTCTGTTCAGCCGATTAAGTCTATACTCGATAACAATGGCGATTTAATTGTTGGTATGACAGCAGTTGTTAATCTGACAGACCTTGAAGATTTCGGTGTTGCAAAATTTGATACTACAGGCGGACTACTTGACTGGCATCTTGAATTGCCTGACGATGGCGCATCATCGAATCCATTAGCAGAGATAATCTATGATCTCGAAGTAGACGCAAACAATAATGTTTATTGTGTAGGAACAGGTACCGGTGCCGGAGTAGTAAAGAATTATTATTTTAAGATCGATGATAACGGTACACTCGATTATCGCTTAGAGAACACTTACGATGGCGTGAATTCAAATAATTTTGCAATTGAGTTCGACGCATCCGGAAATTTCTGTACGCTTGGTTATTCAGGTACTAAGGCAAGAGTTGAAAAGTATGATGACCAAACCGGATCATTGATATGGTCGGAAGGAATAGAAAAAGATTCTTCTGAAATTTCAAATGTTGGAATGGCCATTCTTGGAAATGATATTTATGTAGCAAACAACTTTACATACTTTAATAGTGGTTCATGGGACAATAAACATTATCTGATAAGTAAACTTAATTCATCCGGAACGATACAATGGCAGAAAGAATACTTCACAGAATTTGATTCCCTTGCAGTTCAGGATGGCTTTGGCGGTGCTGTTCAGTTTGAAGCATGCGATGCCGGCTTGTATACTCTTTCAGCACAACATCAAGATCCGGTTAACAATATGCTCATTCTTCATAGAACCGATTTAACAGGAACAACAGTCTGGTTCGATACTGCATCTATCAACACAACTCCCGGATTTTTTCATTTTGATAATAGCTGTGATATCTATCTGACACGTACGCTGAACAATGCTAATGTTACAGAAAAGTATACAACTTCACCATTAAGCGCAGTAGAATACAATTCTCCTTTCGCAGACATCACCATTTTTCCAAATCCGACAGACGGAGGATTCACAATTACTTTAAGTGAAGAGATAGAAAGAAATACGTTTGCTGTAATTTATAATTCTCTGGGAGAAAAAATTCAAAGCACTTTGTTGTTGGCAACAAAAACAACACTCTCCCTCGCAACACTCCCTTCAGGTATTTATTTTGTCCGGATCATCTCCCCAGGCCAACCACAATTTTCAAAACTCCTAATTAAACGTTGATCGAAAGTGTGTAAATAACCCGTTGTTCGAAATTATTGCCCCTCGACTTCGCTCGGGGACCGTCTTATAAGTGGTA
>JAYUWA010000160.1:0-2152 GCA_043753795.1 Bacteroidota bacterium
TTTCCCATTTTTCATTTTTCATTTTTCATTTTTCATTATTAGTTATTCGTTATTCGTTAAAAAGTTAAGGCGTACTCACTGAAACCTCCAACACTTTCCCATTGTAAAATTTACTCCCCTCCATCGCAAATCCCGCTATGTAATTTCCCATTTCTTTTGGCTGTTGCGATGCAGTAAAACCGGGAAATGCATGCGTGAACATTTCAGTTTGCACACTTCCCAGCGCCAGACAATTCACTGCTATATTTTCTTCCTTAAATTCTTCTGCCAGACATTCTGTAAGTACACACAATGCTCCTTTACTGCTGCTGTATGCAGAGAGCCCTTTGAACTTTACGCTTCCTTGCACCCCTCCTATTGAGCTTATATTCACGATGTGATTCTTGATCGCTGAATCAGATTTAGAATCACTTTTCCGTAGCAATTTTAACATGCTTCGAATCAGATTGACTGGACCAAATACATTTGCTTCATAAATTGATTTCCAGTCTGTCGAGGTCAACTCTTCAAATGGTAAATACCGGAGATAGCCTGCATTGTTGATGAGAATATTCAACGACGAAACTTCATTCTCAATTTGCAGACTAAGCGCTTTTAAAAACTCATTATTTTGAAAATCTCCTATACAAATTGTTAGTTTACCTTTCACAGAAAGCAACTTGTGTTCATTCATCAATCGGTCTAATCCC
Organism: Bacteroidota bacterium; assembly: GCA_043753795.1. Taxonomy (GTDB): domain Bacteria; phylum Bacteroidota; class Bacteroidia; order AKYH767-A; family 2013-40CM-41-45; genus JADKIH01. The sequence continues at coordinate 690 of JAYUWA010000160.1, forward strand.
GCTTCGTCTCTGCTGACGGCAAAAACATGATTGGTTGAATTTGAAGCCAGATTCAGAGCTGTGTAATAACCAATTCCTCGCGATGCCCCGGTAATAAGAATATTCATAAAACTGTAAATTTAGTTGTAAAGAAAATCAATTTGTGCGTAACTAATTCAATTGATCTTTACATTTACAAAAAAAATATAACGTGAAAAGATCATTCCTGTTCGCTGCCTGTTTTATTTCTTGTCTGGTTTCATATGCACAAGATCCCACTCCTGAACCTTCTCCTGAACCTTCTCCTGAACCGACACCAAGAGAAAGCGAGCCGGCTCCAAGAAGTAATTCAAGATCCGGAGCTTTTGAAAATAGAATTTTCACAGGAGGTGATTTTGGTTTGCAATTCGGATCGCAGACTTATATTCAAATTGCACCTCTGGTTGGCTATCGAATCACTGATCAATTCTCTGCCGGTATTACCGGAAAATATATTTATTATAGTGTCAAGAGTGACTATGCAGGAATTGATTACAAGACAAATATTTATGGTGGCGGTATATTTACACGTTACAATGTAATGGAAGAAATTTTTTTACATGCCGAATTTGAAGCCTTGTCACTTGAAGTACCAATATCAGTTTATGAAATGAACCGACGAATTGTTTCAGGAATATTTCTAGGTGCCGGCTACCGTCAATTTATCGGAGATTATAGCTCGCTAAATCTGATGATTCTTTTTGATGTGATCGAAGATAAATATTCACCTTACAGTAATCCGCAGATCCGAATTGGTTTTGACTTTGGCCTTTAATAAATAATAACTCGTGTCCAAATTCAAAATGATTTTTTGAGAAATAGATTTTTTATCGAACAGTAGTGATTATTCGTTATTAGTTTTCTTTCAGGTAAGGTATTGCTCTGTAAATATCAAGATCAACATTTCGCATAACCTTGTTGTAATATTCCTGTTTAGGAAGATAGTAAATCAGATATCCTTTTGCATAAAAATAGAGTGCTTCGGGTTCGGAGATGTAATCTCTGATCTTTGCTTTCAATTTTGAAGTATCATTCGATTGAACGATCAATTGATTATACCATCGTCCACTGACAATTACAGATGGAATCGTAATCGTATCCATTGAACTGATAAGAGAATTTACAAAATCAATTCCGTTTTTTCTACGTGTGTGATACGAATAAACAGGTCCTTCAATAAGGTCAAAAGTCAGATTTTCTCCACCAGCACTGAACGTAGTACTCACCTTTGAAAAGCTTGCAGCATCAAATCTATCTGTCGGTGAAATTGTACAGCACAGTGATGAAACGATCAATGTTACACAGAAAAACACAAATGCCCGGTTGTAAAGATACTTTCCATAGATCAGAATGATAAACGGAACGATCGGAATCAGATACCCGGATTCCATCGGCAATTTCAAAAATGCGATTATGTAAATATCTACTGCTACAAGCCAAGCAAT
>JAYUWA010000161.1:0-2151 GCA_043753795.1 Bacteroidota bacterium
TATTTTTTACTTCAAAAATATATTGCAAAATCTAGGATACGATTTTCACTTATTCTTAAATTATTGCTACAAAATGACTTTTTGAGGGTCGACTATTTACTTTAATAGGTATTAATTCAAACTATCTTCGACATCATCACCAGATCAAAAAATGACCCTGATGTTGGAGGAATTAGTTGTGATGTTGTTCAGGGACAAATCTAGCTTCTTTCTTTGAATGCACTTTCTCTTTCGAATTAAGCTAACTATGATATGGGTCCAATTAACGGCTCTTCATACAATTCTTTTATAAAGTATTAAATGAAAGATTTTTTTTGTAGTTTATCTTCAAAGTTCATCTTTCATTCCAATCTGCCTGATAATTTAATTTTCCGGATGGCGTTTTCATAGTCACTCGGAGTGTCTATGCTTCTGATTCTTTCCTTTGATTCCGGCTTTATTTTTACAGCTTCAATTTTCTGGAGAAATTCACGAAGCGAATCATTTCCGGCTTCTAATTCTCTTTCTAAAAGTTCAAGGCTTTCCGCTGTATAGAAAGCAAGAATTGGTTCGTATTTATCAATAAAGTACGCGCAAGTAGAGGTTTTTTCAGATACTAATTTTAAAATGTCTTCCGGTAACAATAAGGGGTAGTCGCAACCAATATATAAGATCGATCTATCTTTGAATTTTTCTTTGCAACTTAATAATCCGCTGACAGGACCATGACCTGAATATCTTTCTGAATCAATGATGACATTTGGAATAGAAGAAAATAATGCTTCTTGTTTTTTCTGTATAGAGAAATAAATATCAGCAAAAACAGGTTTTAGTAACTGGTGTAAATATTGGAACTGTGGTAATCCATGATAATTCAATTGACTTTTATCTGTACCCATACGTTCGCTGTTGCCACCGCATGCGATAAGTAGGATGGGAGGAGTGAAAAAATCAGTCATACGACTCAAACTTGATTTTCTTTCTATCATAGCCCATAGTTTCTAGTCGTTGTCGGGCTTCGTGTAGCATGTCGCGCCAGCCGCACATGTAGAAAGTTGCCGGACGTTTGTCGGCGAAAATTTCTACATAGATAGGGTGGACGTATCCTTTTTTTCCTAACCAGCCGTCGCTGTCACGGGAGAGGACCGGGATGTATTCAAACGAAGGCATTGTTGACGCAAGTTCCTCCATTTCTTTTCGGTAGATGATGTCTTTTTCCCATCTGTTTCCAAAAACCATATAGAGTTTCTTGTGTGCAATGTTATTGTTTTTGATATGATGAAGCATTGAGCGCAGTGGAGCTATTCCGGTGCCTGTACATACAAAGCATATGTCGTCTTCAATGGGATCCATCAGAACAAATTTGCCAAGTGGTTTGGATACATCGATCTCTGAACCTTCTTCAATATTTTCCCAGAGATAAGGTGTTCCCAATCCTTTTGGATTCAGGACGATTGCAAGTTCAAATGTATTTTCATTATTAGGAGCTGAAGCGATCGAATAACTTCTGTTAGTAAATTTTGAAGCGATCGGCAAATTCAACATTATGAATTGTCCGGCTTTGAAATTGAAAGGAATTTCATCAGGTACTTTGAAGAAAAATCTTTTTACCAGCTCAGTTTCCTGGATGATCTTGTAGACGGTACTCTTATTGTATTTATAAGACATATTATCTGTAGTTTTTCAGTGTGTGTGAAAGTTCTTCAAGCATATCGTCAGTAAAATCAAGATGCGTGACTAACCTCACGATTTGTTTTCCAAACTGTATAGCTTTAATATTTTTATCAGAAAGAAATTTGAGAAACTCTGCAACCGGTTTGTCATCGGCTAATTTGAAAACAATAATATTTGTGTCGACCGGCAGAGTATTTTCTACATAATTTAATTCTTTTAAAATGTTTTCAATTTGCTTTGCCCGTTGATGATCTTCTTTCAATCGTTGAATGTTGTTGTCAAGAGCGTAAATACCTGCTGCAGCAAGAAATCCGGATTGGCGCATACCGCCTCCAAACGCTTTACGAACACGTTTTGCCTTTGTAATATTTTCTTTAGATGCTATCAGCAATGAACCGACAGGTGCACCCAAACCTTTAGATAGACAGATTGAAATCGTATCGAACAGTTTTCCTACATCTTTTGAAGAGTCCTTTGTTTCAACCAAGGCATTAAAGA
>JAYUWA010000162.1:0-2151 GCA_043753795.1 Bacteroidota bacterium
CATTACCACTTATAAGACGGTCCCTGAGCGAAGTCGAAGGGCGAACAACAGATTAACTAGTTTATGTATATTTGACAAACAGATCATTATGACAGACTATAAAAAAATCATAATTATAAATCCTGAAGTCAGGTTTGGTAAACCATGCATTAGGAATACGCGTATTTCTGTTTATGATGTATTAAGTTGGATGGCATCAGGTATGACTGTAAAAGAAATAGTAACAGATTATCCGGAGTTATCCGAAAGTGACATACAAGCTTGCTTGGCTTATGCGGCGGATAGAGAGCATAGAACCAGAGTTGCGTAAATGAAACTACTTTTTGACCAAAACATCTCCTTTAAAGTGTTAAGTAAACTTGACGCTTTTTTTCATGGATCCGGTCAAGTAAAAAATCTTGGGCTACAAGATCATTCTGATATCCAAATTTGGAAATTTGCTAAAGAAAATAATTTTTCAATTGTAACATTTGATCGAAATCGATAAATAATTAATCAAGGTCAATCAGTTCCCTTAACCAGCTTGACCTTTGACCCTTGACCTAATTAACCCGACAAACTCCCCGGCCGTGCGCATACTCACCATCATTCTCTTACTTGTATCAACCACATTATACCTGCAAGGACAAACAACAGACTCCCTCCCCGAGCGAAAAATTTCCGTCATGGTCATCCCTTACATGCCTGCAATGCACATGTCAGATGCTGATCAGGATATTGCCGAAGAATCACAGATGGAAATTGGACAGGTTCGTGCAGAATTCCGCAAAGGCATTATCAGAAAAATGAACCAGCGTTTTGTAGAGGTTTATGATGCACAAGTACCGAATGAAAGTTTCGTTGCAAGCAACACCAGCGACATTGATATGATCTATCACTCACTTGCATTCGAAAGCGACAGTACTTCACCGATGAAGAACCCGAAGAAATTCGCAGTTGTCGACACAGCTATCACTGGCAAGAAAACAAAGAAGAAAGAGATCGACAAAACCTACATCAATGCCGTTCCCCGCGACCCGCAGTTGCTCCCTGACTTTTCAAAAAAATACAATGTCGACTATTTCGTCATGCTCAATGAATTCGATATCAAAACTCACTTTGATGATTGCATCGATCTCGCTTTAAAAATTTACCGTCGTGATTTGAAATTCCATTACACTATTTACAATCACCGCGGTGAAAAACTGTATGGCGATGTTGCAGTAGTGCATTTCCCTTCAAATGAAAATAATGTCAACCGGATTGTGGAAGCGAATTTCGGGAAGGTGGCAGATTATGTGTTTGAATCGTTGAGAAAGGTTAAGGAATAAATATTTGTGCAATTGATTTTTTAAAACAAAATCCCGATAGCTATCGGGACAAAAGTTTATCACAAGATCATATTATTTTTAAGGTTGGCATCCGTGCGCTTGTGACAATTTTTAGTGAGCTTAGTGTTAAAAAACAACTCTTCTTTCCGGGATTTTGGTTGAACGAGGATGGCATGTTTTTGTATGTTAAAAGAAATAAAACAAATTCTCATGAAACATACTGAAAAGGACACAACTCCTCCGCAAAATAATGATATGCTGAAAGAAAAAACGAATCAGGATTTTAATAAACAAAAACCAGATCCAAAGGACCCAAATCAAAAAGATCAGAATAATCCGGATGAAATGGAGAAGGCGGTTAAGGTGACAAAGGAATTGGAAGAGTAAGAAGTTTTGTAATAAAACACAAAGGGAATATCCCGATAGCTATCGCATAGGTTTCAACTTAAGATAAAAAACAAATGAAAGAAGTATTGGTTGTTAATTTATAGATTAACAGGCCCGTTAGGGCCATACTTTTGGTAACTTTTGGACCATATAAGTGCGCTAAGCACCCTTTAGGGGCGCACTCTTTAAACACACTGCTTTTTTCGACAACGAAAGCACAAAAGGAATAAGCCGAATACAACCACGTTATATTAGAACTATGCAGTTGAATCAATGGACACATGTAGTGTGTTTAAAGAGTGCGCCCCTAAAGGGGCTTGACTTTCTCGTATAGCCTAGTATTACCAAAAGTATGGCCCTAACGGGCAATGTCATTAAGTTGAGGGATAACTTTCTAGATATCATAGGGATAAAGAACCAATTTCTTGGTTCTTTATGGTATCCAAACCAATCC
>JAYUWA010000163.1:0-2150 GCA_043753795.1 Bacteroidota bacterium
CATTCTTATAGTAATTTGCGAAATATGGCTTCAAATTTCCTGATGCATCAAAGCTATACCTGAACCACTTTGGATGGGGCAATAAACTGGCCAGAAAAATGCTCTCCGGCAATGTAAGCGCTGCCGGCGTTTTCTTAAAATAAAATTCTGCTGCTTCACCTATTCCGTATACATTTGGACCTAATTCGATAATATTAAAATAGACTTCGAGCATTCTTTGCTTACTATAAAGTCTATTACTTTCAATGAGCCATACGATCAAAGCTTCTTCCGCTTTTCGCGCAATGGTTTTCTTTCTGTTCAGAAAAACATTTTTTACCAATTGCATACTTATAGTGCTTCCTCCTCTTAAAAATTTCTTTGCCTTATAATTTGTAGCAATTGATTTTCGAAAGGCATCTTCATTGAATCCGTAGTGATAAAAAAAGTTTCCATCTTCCGAAGTGAGAACTGAATTTCTGAAATATGGTGACACACCATCATAAGGTACATAATAAGGATTTGAAGGACCTACGATGAACGATCGCACATAACGGCCATATTCGTACACTGACTGTGAAAATTCGCCGGACATTTTCATTAAGTCACTGTTATTGAATTTCCGGATCCTGAATTTGTTCTTCTTCATCGAACAGTCAAAAGTGACATTGTCAGGATTTGCAGAATCAATAAAGAAATTCAGTTTGAATTTTAATGTGCCATCAGCTTCTATTGTCCGTACTTCATCGAACATTCCCTGAGGCAGCGAGTTGAAAAATTCTGTTGCAGGTACTGAATCTGTTTCTACTCTCAAAGCATACTTTTTAGATTTTGATGTTTCAAATCTTAGATAAGGTTTAAAAACTATTCCTGAAAGTCGTGCAACAGATGAGCTATCAAGCATAACGGAATTTTCATCAGAAGAAACAGAATAGGATATTGAAGCACTTTCTACCTTAATACTGTCCTCTGAAATTCTGTTATGATGAAATGAAAATCCGGAAATAGAAGCCAGTCCGAATACTTTCAACTCCTTATTGGAATATCGGTAACCATCAAGTTCAATATGTACAGTATCGAAACTTACAGTAGCACCTGTTAATTCAGTTACAAGCGGCAAATTACTTTTCTTTTCAGAAGTTGGAAAAATAAACATATCGAGTTTGCGCGATGATTGATGAAAGGATCCGCTACATTCCCACTTCCTGTTATTATTCAGATCTACGAATTCGCCTTTCAATGAATTAACATCGGAATGAAACCGCAGCATGCGAATTTCTCTTTCAAGTGTATCATTTTTATATTTCAATACAGCATTTGTTATTTCTGCCTTTTGTGGAGCAAAGTTGAAACTCCGGTCCAGCATTCTAGCTAATAGATTAGAATATCCATTTGAACTCTGGTTTACAGTCCTCTTTTTTTCCTTTTCAGAGCTGCTAAACTTGTAATTTGCACCTTCCTTCTTATGTACTAATTGCAAAAGAATTCCGTTTCCTTCGACCTGGTTGAGACGCAATGTTCCTGTCAGTAAAGCTGAAATTGCAGGTTTGACCCTTAAAGTATCTGCATGCAAAAGTGTATCGCCCGACTGAGGTAAAATTGTTACACTTCCCAAAGCAACTGTAGAAAAGCCGGAAAAGGCTGATGATCCAATTACTAGTGTTAATCCTTTTTCCTTCTTCATCTTAGCCCCAACTTGCTCTATAACGTAGTGTAGAAGCGGGTTTCGGAAAATAAAGAAGATCAAAAACACGCCTGCTAAAATTGCAAGTGCGATTTTCAGAATCCTTTTAATTATTTTTTCCATAAATGTTTCAGAGGTGTAATTTGGACAAACTTTAGTTACCAATCAAGTCAAATTTCATACACATTACATCGTTAATAATTTCGGAATTTAATGCATGAGAATTCCTGCCAAACTCAGTACTTTACAAACTTGTTATAACCAGTATGAAATTTATAATTCAATTCAACTTGCTAAGATTCGGAATCATAGTATCATTACTTTTTGCCACTTCCTTCAAAACAGTCGGCCAGAGAAGTGCGCCCGTTCATAAACCTGAAAACACAGTTACACTTGAAAATCATGATAGCAAGGCTCAGTCATTTGTGCTGAAAAATCTCAATCGTTTTGGACTTGACAAATTAAAAGATTACGACAAAACACTTAG
>JAYUWA010000164.1:0-6694 GCA_043753795.1 Bacteroidota bacterium
CCGAAAACTCTGAAGGAATTTATTTTGTTAAAATTGAATTTGAAAATGGAAGTTCTAGATCATTCCGGATTTTAAAAGTAAAATAGTTTACTGTTTCAATTTTGAAAATATGCTAAAGTCTAAAAGTGAGTTAAAAATTATTAGCCTTTACATATTACTTTTTGCAGCGTTGATTTTCCTGATCAATAAATTTTTCATGCCCGGAATATTGGCTTCGGTAAATTTCCTGAACTGGGATGCTGAACATTATGCATGGATAAAAGATAATGGTTACGAAGGATTCCGGGTAGCATTTTTTCCTCTATTTCCTTTAGTCTGGAAAGTATTGAATGCAAGTCCACCTTTAATTTCAATCATAAATGCACTGATCTTTTTTATTTCGTTTTATATTCTTGCAAAGCAATTCAAACCAAGCGTTCCGGAATTAATTTTACTGCTAAGTATTCCGGGATGTATGTTCTTTTATTTACCCTATACTGAATCCATCTTCTTTGCTTGTTCAACTTTAATTCTGGCTGGTCTGAAGCAGCAAAAAATCGGATATACATTAGCAGGATTATTTTTGTGTACACTTGCCCGCCCGGCATTTACAGTCTTTATTCCGGCACTGATCATTGTTGAATGTCTGAGTAATGGTTCTATAAAACAGATTCTTCAAAGAATAGGAATGTATCTAATTGTATGTTGTGCAGGGATAATAGTAGTAGGATTCGTTCAATACAATGACACAGGAGAATGGTTTAAATTCTTTGCTGCACAAAAAATATGGGGAAACGAACTTCAGATTCCAAAACTACCCTTCACTTCCTGGGCCGGTGGATTAATCGTGCGTTTAGATGGAACTGCAATGTTAGTCGGATTGATCTCGGGCATACTACTGCTTTTATATATGATCAGAAAAAAGGCTTCCGCAATAAAATCTTTTCCTCCGGAACTAATATTTTCACTGGCCTATCTAGCCGGAATCACTTTATCAGTCATACTATTCAGAGGTGGAAGTTTATTTAGCCTTAACAGATTTGTTCTGGCATCTGCTTTTATTTTTGTAGCAGTAGATTATTATCTGAAACAAGACTTCAAATTCAGTGTGAAACAAATTCTGATCTGTCTGCTGATCCTGATGATCTATTGGCTAAGCTTCGGTTCATATGTCCATATACTGACGCTTCTGAAATTCCTTTTGATTTCAATTTATCTGACGCTATTCATTTGCATAAAGTCAGAGAATAAAATGGTTGGAAAATATTCATTGCTGCTTTTTGCTGCTATCAATTTCACTTTTCAAAGTGTTTTCTTTTTTAGGTTTTTGAATGGGGAATGGGTTGGATGATCTTTTTTTAATTAATAGTGAATAATGGGGTATTTAAGAATTGAGGGTCTAATTTCGAAGTTCTAATTATAAAGTACTTGTACGAAAATTTTAGGTTAAAACAATCTGCGACTTTTTTTTGGTTAGCCTTGAAGATTAATGTTCTGATCAATATTGAAATTTACTGTTTCATCATCGATTTTTTCCTGTTCGTCAAGTTTCTATAATTTTGGGTAAATGTTTTTAGAGATATCATTAACTTGCCTACTCTAAATTAAATCAAATGAAATATTCTCTACATTTTATCTTATTTGTTGTGGCAGTTTTACTTACACAAAGTGGAAATTCACAAAGCTTCGACTGGGCATACACGACCGGTAAGCCATCGCTTACACATGCAATTGCTATCAGGAAAGATCAGGCAAACAATTTCTATCTGGCGAGCCAAAGAGACTCTTCGGTTACTCACCTCTCTTCTGAAATTGAAAAAAGAGATGACGCTCAAACTCTTTTATGGAACAAAATTTTACCCGGAGATGTAATCATATCAGATCTTGAGTTAACGCCTTCTGATCATGCTGTTGTAATCGGATATTATATGGATAGTTTAGAAATTGATGGCACAACAATTCACTCAGGAATTTTTTCCTACAGTGGGTTCATTTGTGAATTTGATCAGTCAGGAAATTTGTTATGGCTGACTGACATCAATCCTGTCAACGACGATTTCCGTCCTTATGACCTATACATAACTCAAAATGGAAATATGTATATCACTTCTGAAATGAATGGAGCTACAAGCGATTTTACTTCGTTTCATAAACTGGATATGCAGGGAAATATTATAAAGAGTGAATTCAACAACAATACAGAAGCAAGAACAAATACAAACATCGTTGTTGATGACGACGGAAACGTTTATTTGAGTGGCACATGCGGCAACTTTGCAGTGTTTGATTCTATACAGGCGAATGTCAATTTCTCCTATCAGAATTTCGTAATGAAATACGATAGTACCTTTAAAGCATTATGGTTTCATTCGCGGAATTACATAACGTTTGATCATAATAACAGTCTTCAGTTGAATGGAAACTACGTGTACTGGGCCTTCGATGATTTTACCGACAACAGCGATACAGTCAAGATCATCAAAATTGACCTGAATGGAAATATCGACAGAGAAATTGTTGGACCGATAGCACAGTCTTTCTTTCCTTCGCTCCACTTCAACATGGATCCGCATGGTAACAGTGTGTTGGCATTTGAAATATATTCGAGATTGATTCTATTCAGATATGATCCTTCCTTCAACATCACCTCTCAGGACACCATTCTTACAGGAGCATCAGGTTTCACCAGAAGTACCAGCATCCAGTGCTATGATTCGTCTATATACATTGCGGGACTATACTATTCAGACACCATGCAAGTGGGGCCTTTCACATTGATCAATCAAAATCAAACTTCGAACTGGCCGGCAGATTTGTTTGTCTGCAAGTGGAGTCAATCGGCGTTTACATCCGTATTTGATTTACAGGAATCAGAAAACATGCTGACAATCTATCCTAATCCTGCTACAGATAAAATATCAATTAATTTTAATTTGAAAGAAAGTGAAGAATACAGAGTGAGAGTCTTTGATAACCTGGGCAAGAATCTTATCGATAAAAAAGCAACTTCAAAAAGTATTGATGTGAGTTCGCTTTCGAAAGGATTGTATTATTTAGAAGTGGTGAATGGAAAACAAAGCGTTAGAAATCGGTTCATTATAAATTAGTTCAGCCTGAAATAGTAACGCTTAAATATTTCCCGCAGATTTCCGCAGAAAAGGCGCAGATAAATTCGCAGATCTTCTCGTTTCATTTTTTTTGAGACGTTCATATTCAAAATACCGTGATTCACGCGATAAATAATGTATTTAACCATTTGTTTGATTTCAGATAAAGGATAAATTGCATCTTTACTTTCTATGAAAAGACATGTACGGCTCCTGACAATTTTCTTTCTATTATTAATCAACTCTAAAAAGTCCAATGCCGATAGCCATGGAGCGTATGGAAATCTTGTTTACCGTTTAGACACTGCGGGAAATACAGTTTGGGTAAAGAACTTTACTGGGGAGATAATACAAACAACACCTACATACGGAAATGCAGTCCATGGATGTGTTTTTTGATGGTCATTTTGTTTATGTTCTGAATATTCAACAAACGATACAATCTAACCCTACACCGAGTTATTATGTGAGTATTGTGGTGTTAGACAGAAACGGAAACACAATTACCTCGCAAACGCGAATTGAAACATCAGCATTTTCATATCAATTAGGAAACCTTTTACCTTGTTACTCAGGTGGCGCATGGTACACCCAACGTCATCAGCCAGGATTTACAAAAGTCCCGACCATTACCAAAGTTGATAGCTTGGGACGTGATATCCTTGTTGTAAGTGGCCGGTTTGGGTCTGTTTCAGAGATCAAATCATTTATAACACTTAAAGACTCAACATATCTCGTTGCTGCAAACAATTACTCAGCTACAGGTGGTATGACACCACCAACTTCAGCACTCATGAAATTTGATAGTAATGGCAATATAACCTGGGCATACCATTATGAAATTCCCATCACAGGTTATTTAGAGTTTAAGACATGCGTTGAGGATGATAATGGAAATATTTATTCGATTGGAAGTTATTACACACCAACTTCAATAAATGTGATATTCGGATTAAAAGTAGATTCCAATGGAACACCTATTATTTTCAGAACATGGAATTCTCTTGATGGTTATTCTAATCACAAACTTAGTTACCGTAATGGTGAAATCTATGATTTATTTTCAGGAAAAGAAATTCATTTCGACAGTTTATTTCAAGACTCATGTTTAATTTCTGTAATTGATCCAGTAACTTTTACCCCAACCGGAACTTATCCATTGGCATCCGGAACATCCAATCTTTCTTCATTTACACCATCAGATACTACTTTAACTCTTCCGAATTTTACATACCCTGATTATTGCACTGTGCTTTTAAAAACAGATGAAATAGAAAGTGATAAAGTTTTAATTTATCCAAATCCCACACACGATAAAATTCAAATCTTTTCAGATAATATTCCGAATCATCCAGAAGAAATAAATATCTATGATATTACCGGAAGAAAAGTCTACTCAAATTTCAACTCATTAATTGAATCTATTGATGTATCTCAATTCAGCAATGGATTGTATTATCTGAAAATAAAATCCGCAAACTTTGTTCAGAGTGGGAAATTTGTAAAGCTATAGTATACTTTAATTAAATAATTACATGTAGAGGAGTGAAGTAAAAATTAAAAAAAAATCTGCGAATTCATCTGCGCCTTTTCTGCGTAAATCTGCGGGAAATAAGAAAAAAAAAGGCAACCAACTCCCGTCGATTGCCTTTTGTATTTTAAGTCAGAGACTGATTACTCAGCTACAACTTCGAAGTTTACTTTTGCTTTCACATCTTTGTGAAGGTTCACCATTGCAGTGTAGCTTCCAAGAGTTTTGATGTGTTCAGAGTCAAGGTGGATCTTTTTACGGTCTACTTCTACTCCAAGTTTAGAAAGAGCATCAGCTAATTGAAGAGCGTTCACTGATCCGTAGATCTTTCCGCTTTCTCCAACTTTAGCACCGATCTTAATGACCATAGCTTCAAGTTTCTTAGCTTGTTCTTCAGCGCCACCTTTGATCTTCTGTGCTTTGTGAGCACGTTGTTTCATGGTTTCAGCTAAAACTTTACGATTTTCTTCGTTAGCGATAATTGCAAGTCCATTTGGGATAAGGAAGTTACGAGCGTAACCCGGGCGCACCTTTACGATTTCGTCAGCATAGCCGAGGTTATCGAGATCTTGTTTTAAGATAATGTCCATGGTTCGTTCTCCTTATTTTAATAGATCAGATACATACGGCATCAAAGCAATGTGACGCGCGCGTTTAATAGCTTGTCCAACCTTACGCTGATATTTCAATGAAGTTCCTGTAAGGCGACGAGGTAAAACTTTACCTTGCTCGTTTACAAAGCGTAACAAGAAGTTACCGTCTTTGTAATCGATGTATTTAATGCCATTCTTTTTGAATCGGCAATATTTCTTTTTTGACGTGTCAACCGCTGGCGGATTGAGGTAACGTACTTCGTTTGGTGCTGCCATCGTTTTTTTCGTTTAAGCGACTTTTTCTTCTTCTTTTTTCAACGCAGCGTTCTTACGCTTTTTTTCGTTGTACGCAATTGCGTGTTTGTCCAACTTAACGGTGAGGAAGCGCATGATGCGTTCATCTCTCCGGAATTCTGTCTCAACTTTGTTGATCAGATCTCCTTCAGATTTGAACTCAATTAAATAATAAAATCCAGTGTTTTTCTTCTGGATCGGGTAAGCCAATTTGCGCAATCCCCAGTTGTTTTCAAAAACAATTTCGGAACCGTTGTCGGTGAGGATTTTCTTAAATTTGGCGACTGTGTCCATCATCTGTTCCTCCGAAAGAACAGGAGTCATGATGAAGACTGTCTCGTACTGATTTGACATGTTTGTTTTTTTTACGGAGTTTTTATTTTGGGCTGCAAATGTAGATAATTTTCAATTAAATACAAGACAATTTCCGAAAATCCATCAACTATTTTCTGTCAATACAAAATGGCAGATTTTTTCTCTAAGAAAGTGATAATTAATAGGGTAAATAACTTGACTTCAATCGACTTTGGCGTATCTTTACAGTCTCAATTTCCTGCCACATTTTATGAACGGTCTTCTTCAGTTAAGTAATTGATATTGAATAAAAGACTACAAAATCCCCGGAAAACCGCATGGTTCGCCGGATTGGGCCAATAGGCCCTAAACTTTTGAAAAAATTATGGCTGTAAAGCTTAAAAATTATACTCTTGGACAATGGGTCGAAGGCGAAGGTCTTGGTACTCCACTGTTTAATGCCATTACCGGCGAAGAACTTTTTACTTCGACCAGCAATGGGTTGGACTTTGAAGCCATGCTTGAATATGGCCGCAAAGAAGCAGGCTACAAATTGCGTAAAATGACTTTTCATGAGCGTGCAAGAATGATCAAAGCACTTGCAATGCACTTAAATGCGAAGAAAAAGAACTTTTACACGTTATCGGGAGCAACCGGTGCAACAAAAGCGGATTCATGGGTCGATATTGATGGCGGAATCGGAAATCTTTTCGTCATGGCAAGTAAAGGTCGTCGTGAATTACCGGATGAATCATTTTATGTTGATGGAAACATGGAAATGATTTCCAAGACAGGTTCATTCGTTGGTCATCATATATGCGTACCTTTAGAAGGAGTTGCAGTTCATATCAATGCTTTCAACTTTCCTGTCTGGGGAATGCTTGAAAAAATTGCAG
>JAYUWA010000165.1:0-2147 GCA_043753795.1 Bacteroidota bacterium
ACAATTTTCTGACCTTCTGCAGACATAATAAAATCAAGGTATGGTTTTACAACTGCTTCTTTTGAAGTAGGATAGTAAAAATAAAGCGGACGAACAATCGGATATGACTTGTTTTTTGCATTCTCAACTGTTGCCTGAACAAACGTTTTGCCATCATAACTTACAGCGATGTCTTTTACTTCTTTTGTAGCATAAGCCAATCCTACATACCCAATTGCTCCTTTTGTTTGAGAAACTGATTGTATGATCGCTCCGGTAGCCGGCATGTTCAATACTGATGATGCATAATTTTTGCGGTTCATCACATGTTCTTTGAAGAACTCATAAGTTCCTGAACTTGTTTCACGCGAGTAAACTACGATCTGAAGATCATCGCCACCAACTTCTTTCCAGTTCTTGATCTTACCTGTGAAAATTCCTTCCAGTTGAGCTCTTGTTAGTTTGCTAACCTTGTTTGCCGGATGTACGATCACTGATAAAGCATCATTTGCAATGATCACCTCTTTATATGCACGGCCCGCATCCTGAAGTTTCATTCTTTCATCCATCTTGATCTTTCTTGACGACATTGCAATGTCTGTTGAATTGTCAAGCAACGCAGCAATACCAACTCCACTTCCGCCACCAATCACTGTAACACTTTTTCCAGAATATTTCTTCATGAATAATTCTGCTTCTTTCTGAGCAAGTGGAAGTACTGTATCACTTCCTTTGATAACGATCTTTTGTGCATTTGCAAAAATTGCACTTACCATCATTACTGCTGCCAAAATAATTTTCTTCATTTTTCTTTTTTTTATTGTTATTTTTTTAGAATTTAACCTGCATCCGAAGTGTGAATGAATTGTCCTTCAAATCTTTTGTGTAGCCTGATAAATTGTTTGATGTTTCATTTGTTACCTTATCATAATATGCAGTAAACTTTACATTTGCATCCCACCGATAAGCCAGTCCTAATCCGATTGTAGTATATTTCAAATCTGTTGCATTTGTTGTTCGCAGCCCACCACTAACAACCGTGCCAATTTCATTGCCTTCGATTTCTGTGTTCGCATCATACCAGTCATATTTCGCAATTACTTGCCATGGACTTTGCATGATCGATTGAACGAAATAGAAGTATGCACCATTAAACTTACGATTGTAAATGTCAGCTGTTATTGGAGCATTCGAATTCGGACTTGTTGTTGATAATCCTGTTCCCGGCTGATCGCCTTGAATGTATTCTGCTCTGAGCACTGTCATACCTGGCTTCCAATCGATGTTGATCTGACCATCGAATCCAACATACTGACGTTTTGTATAATCTCTTGTTCCTATTCCAATTGGTTTGATACTATTTTTATCGGTACCGATCATAAATCCTTGTACGCCCGCAGCATCTGCAGAAAAGTTGTAGACGTTCACTGTATCTATTCTAAATCCACCTGAATAAAATGAAGCTCCTAAACCATACTTTATTGTTTCTGATTTATTATTTCTAGTTGCTGTGATATGTCCTATAAAATCTTTTTGTTTGTCAAAGTCTGCTACACTGATACCGGCAGGAGGACCTCCTGTGCCGTTGAAAAATCCAGCTTCTATTTTTAACCAGTTCCAATTTGATGTTCTTGGTCCTTGAATTGTTAACATTGCACCCAGGTCCCTTTCGTTAGGAAATAAAATCTGTGACATTCTTCCTCTTTCAGGCGACTCTCTTAAAGCTGAAGAGAAAGAGATCTCATATCCAAATGGGCGATTTTGCATTCCGGCAGTTAATGAAAACCAACCTATCCATTTATCTGTAATTTTTGCATAGACATCTTTAATTGAAAATCCTCTTTCTATTGCGTCAAATTGAAATACAAATTGGGAAGTACTAATTCCAACATCGTTAGCTGGAGAATCATACTGAAATCTAACTCGGGCGCGTCTTAATTGAAAACGTTTATCAGAACCGGCACCAAATGCTCCTCCGGAATAAACTGCTGAACCGATTGAGTCACCATACTGAAATTGTGGCTGCAGGTAGCCTGTTACTTTTATACGTTTCAAAGCATCAAGTTCCGAACGAATGAGTGCAACGGTAGGCGTCAAGGTATCTTCTTTCAATTCTTCCTGAGCCATAACTGAATTGCTTGTCATCAATCCTGTCATCAATAATAAAC
>JAYUWA010000166.1:0-2142 GCA_043753795.1 Bacteroidota bacterium
TGTGTTAATCTTTTAAACGAAATATTAAATTGGGCAGTCGGAGAGGATGAGATCGCTTCGGTGAATCTTTTTATCTGTGAAGTCAATATTGAAATCCTATTGATGAACGGTACAATTTTGAATGATGATGTTGAAGCATATTTGACAGATTGTAGCGGAAGCACGGCCAGAGTTAGAAATCATTCAGAAGTACTTGATCAACTCAATCCGCCAAAACAAGAATTAGAAGTTGAAATTTACAATAATTCAGAATCCGGTTTTGTTGAGATCAAAACCAATGCAGAAAATGGACATCTGGTTATGTTGAATTCAATCGGTGAAGCTGTGCATGAAACAGACCTTGTTTATGAAGTAACGATTGATGTCAGCTCATTGAGTAAAGGAATTTATTTTATCAACATAACAAACACTTCCTCTGGCGAAAGTGTGATTAAAAAGGTTGTGGTTAATTAAAATTCATTTTGCGAGCTTGTTTTTACTGAATGCAATCGCAGAAATTTATTTTTGTGATTGCATTTACGCCTTCTTCAATAATCGTTACTGTAGTTAAGCGTATTGATTAAATTATCGATGATTTTACGTATTCTGTTTTTTTGAATGAAAAATGTGGAAATATACCCATCATTCTAAAACCAAATTATATTCTATATTTGTAATCTGAACCCATAAACGGGGAATTTTAGGGTTCTTTATGAAAATGAGTTATTAAAAATGGGACAAGATGTTTAACAACAAAGGAAACAAAGAAAACATGCCTGCATCAAAAGCTGTTGAAGGCGGAAATTCTTCGATCAATCTGATCGGAGCAGGAACGGTAATCGAAGGTGATATCCGTTCGAATGGTGACATAAGAATTGATGGCACTGTGATCGGCCATGTAGTTTCAAAAGCAAAGGTTGTGATTGGAACAACAGGCATTGTAGAAGGCGATGTCAATAGTCAGAATGCTGATGTATCCGGAGTGATCAAAGGGAAGACAGCAATTGCTGAGTTACTTTTTCTTAAATCGGCTTCAAAGGTCATTGGTGATATCGTTACCGGTAAATTGGTTGTTGAAGTAGGTGCAACATTTACGGGATCATGCAATATGGGTCCGGTCATTAAAGACATTAAGGATGCCGACAAATCAATCGAACTCAACAAAGAAAAAACTGCCTGAAGATAAAAATGCCATCATGCGATATGCATCGATGGGAACACAGATGATGGTCATCATCGGACTGGGTGTTTTCGGCGGAGTAAAATTAGATGAATACCTGGGTTGGAAAATTCCGGTGGCTACGCTTGTATTGAGTTTACTATCTGTTAGTGCTGCGATCTATTTGAGCATTAAAGATTTTCTTAAAAAGTAAGTGGTGAGTAGTAAGTGGTGAGTAGCATTACTTATTAATCAAAACCTGAAACTCACTATCATTATGAAACAATACTCTATTTATTTTATTCTCATTGTTACTTTTTGTGCGGCGATCATACTGACAGTCGGAGGAGCCGCAACTGAGATAATTATGCGTTGGCAGATTCTTGCTTATTTTGCTGTGATCTCTTTTGCTTTTCACTATGGACTTGTAAGAAGTTCGGTAGGCAGACCTCAGAATTTTATTCGTTATTATATGGCAGCAACAACAATTAAGCTGTTTATTCACCTTGGAGTAATCCTGGCTTATGCTCTGACACATAAAGTAAATGCGATCCCTTTTATCATTTCATTCATGGTTGCTTATGCGATATTTACTGCATTTGAAGTAGTTACAGCAATGAAGCAGAAAAAGACCTGAATAAAATCAGTTCTTCTTGGTTCATTTTTCAGTATTTGATGACTTTTCTAATCAGATTTGCATTTAATTAGATAAATCATACATTTACGACCAAATAAGCGGCCACGCGCATATTCCCCTTTTAGAAAAATTCAAACATAAATAAACATAAATTACAACCACATGAAAACAATTAGACAATTAACAAAAGTTGCAGTGCTTTCAGTTGCAGTATTGTTGGGATCGATAGGATCTTCACGAGCACAATTTGAAATTGGAGATAACGTATTAAATGTTGGAGTAGGTATTGGAAGTACTTTACTTGGCGGATATTCCGGTTTTAACTCAAGCCAGACTCCGGCAATTGGACTTTCATTTGAACATGGAA
>JAYUWA010000167.1:0-2140 GCA_043753795.1 Bacteroidota bacterium
GGTTATGGTGGAGTCGATCGTTACAATAAACTTCGCGATTACTACAATGCAGATCTTATTGTTGATGTTACAAAAAGAATTGATCAGCTTTCAAAACAACTATATGTTCAGTCGAAATCGTACGATGAAGTATGGCAACTGGTAAAGAATAAAGCGACAATGCTTGCTGCAATTCCGGCTATACAGCCTGTGTCG
This sequence comes from Bacteroidota bacterium, assembly GCA_043753795.1. Lineage (GTDB taxonomy): Bacteria > Bacteroidota > Bacteroidia > AKYH767-A > 2013-40CM-41-45 > JADKIH01. Next base: position 196 of record JAYUWA010000167.1, read on the forward strand.
AATAAAGATATGAATCGTGTTGCTTCCGGCTATGGCTGGAGAATTCACCCGATCTATAAAACAGAAAAATTACATACAGGAATGGATTTTACTGCACCTGTAGGGACTGAAATTTATGCAACCGGAAATGGTTCTGTTGTAAAAGTTGAAAAGGACGGCCGCGGTTATGGAAACAACGTTATCATTAATCATGGTTATGGTTATGAAACTTTGTATGGGCACATGAGTAAATTCAACGTTCGTCCGGGACAAAAAGTAAAACGTGGTGATCTGATCGGTTTTGTTGGAAACTCAGGTTCTTCTACAGGTCCGCATTTACACTATGAAGTCCGCAAGAATGGGAATCCTTTGAATCCTGTAAATTTCTATTACAACGATCTTACTCCGGAAGAATACACGAAAATGTTGGAAATTTCATCCAGACCGGGACAAGCATTCGATTAATTAGGGCGCTTTTTGTTCCCTTATTTAAATGATTTCTTCAAAAGGGTAAAAATATACCCGCTTTTTTTCAATAAACCTCCGCTTTACCGCTTCTAGAGCGGGTTTTGCCAAATTATCTAATGGAATAATTTTTAAAATACCTACTTTTACCATTCTTAACTTAATACAAGACAACATGTTAAAAAAATTACAATTCGCAATTATCTCACTCCTGTTTTTTAATTCTGCAGACGCTCAAAATTTTAATTGGGCAGTGTCAGGAGGTGGTGCTACCTACGATGAAGGTGTCGGTATAACAACTGATGTAAATGGTAACGTTCTGATCACAGGAATGCTCGAAAGCGTAGCCAATTTTAGCGGAACAGTCCTTACTGCTGCGGGTCAACACGATAATGTTGTCGCGAAATATAATTCAGACGGCGTTTTAAGATGGGTAAGAAAATCCGGTGGTGCGGAAGGTGATAAGTCGTATGGTATTGTGACCGATGCCGCTGGAAATGTTTACATCAGCGGTGAATTTGAAGTTACTTCAAGTTTCGGAAACGGAATTTCATTTACATCTCAAGGTGGCAATGATGCATTCATTGCTAAATATGATTCAAGTGGAAATATCCAATGGGTAACTCCTATCCAGGGCACAGGTCAGGAAAGAGGTTATGCATTGACTCTGGATCAGGCAGGAAATATTTATTCCACAGGCTTTTCATCCAGTGGTCCAACAAATTTCGGAAACAATGTAACTACAACAGGAAATTCAGGTGGTGAAGATATTTACCTTGCAAAATTTAATTCTTCTGGTCAGTGTCAATGGGCAAAACGTTTCGGCGGATCGGGTACAGACAGAGGCTATCAAGTTATAGCTGATAATAATGGTAATCTTTTTATCAACGGAGTTTTTTCCAACACTGTCAATTTTGGAACAGGTAATCAAGTGAGTGCAGGAAAGACTGATATCTTTTTTGCAAAAGCAAGTCAGGCTACTGGTGCAGTTAGTTGGATCAAAAAGTATGGAAGTGCAGAGGATGAAGTTGTTTATTCGCTTATCCAAGATGCAGCAGGAAATTTTTATCAAGCGGGAAGCTTTAAACTGACAACGAACTTCGGTGGAATTTCTCTTACAAGTGCATGGAATAGTGATGGCTTCGTTTTGAAAACAGATAGCAATGGAAATTCCACCTGGGCAATAAAAATGGGAAGCGGTTATGCTGATATAGCGCGCAGTGTGAGCACAGATAATAACGGAAATGTTTTTGTTTGTGGTGAATTTGGTGGCTGGGTAAATTTTGGTGGTACTAATATTCAAAGTGCCGGTGATATGGATGCATTCGTAGCTTGTTATGATGCAACGACTGCTGCTTTCAAATGGGTGAAAGGAGCCGGCTCTGCGGCTTATGATAAAGCTCGCGGCATTACTACTTCATCAACAGGCATTACATATGTTACCGGTGATTTTAAAAATACTGTTGCTTTTGGTCCGTCAACTCTGACTTCAAATGGTCTT
>JAYUWA010000168.1:0-2126 GCA_043753795.1 Bacteroidota bacterium
GAAACAGAAATCTTCTGAAAAGCCTGCCACCATCTTTCCGGCATTTCTTCGCGGAGGGCTGTTTCGTAATCTTTGTAGGAACATGGAACAAGATGGTGACGGGAATAACGGACTTTGTTAGTCGGATAGGGAACTTCCATCCACCATCTTTCACTCTTGGTGCTTTTATAAAAAACTATTTCCTGATCGTCTTTCTTTAGAGGAACTCTGTACTTTACAAAACCTGTTTTGCTTTTCAGCGGAACATCTTTTTTGCGATTGTAGTAACCATCGATTAGATACCAGATCATTTGAGCAGCAAGATGTGAAGTCTGATCGTGATTATCGAAAAGCGGATTGATCTCGTAAATTCCAAATGATGTAAGCTTGTCACTCATGCCTGCATAGCGAACGATTCTGCATGCTTCTTCACCATAAAAACCATTTGGTGTTGCATTGCAATTTCCCGGTGCATCACTCTGACGAATTGCTGTAATATCGAATGAAAGTATATCGGCATTTCGAACAATGGGTTCAACTTCTTCCATATCTGAACGGACTTGTCCAAGACGATACGCATCAAAATATAAACGTTCCATTAATTCGATCTGATCGTTGCCTACAAAATAGGTCTGATAGCCGATGTTACTGAAATTGAAAAGGAAATTCGGTTCATGCAAAACGATCTTTCCTAAATATGAATTCGAATTTATTTTTTCTTCTGTAGATCCAAGATCAAAGGATGCATCAACTGAAGCAATGTTTACTGTTTCTTCGAGCTTCTGATACGCTACGTATTGAGCAAAAGTAAGATCCTGACTTCCGCCTAAAAGAACCGGAAGTACTCCTTCTTTTAATAACTCTACCATGATACTTGTTACTGCAGCATACGTATCAGCCAGACTTTCGCCCACTATCAGATTTCCAAGATCAACAATAGAATAAGGATAATCGGCAACTTTAAGCGCATAAAATTTTTCACGGATCAGATCCGGTGCTTGTGCACAACCATCATTTCGTACACAACCGCGATCCTCTTCTACACCGAAAATTGCAATGTTCACTCCTTCAAAAGAAGGAAACGAACCAACTTCCAGAAAGCGTGTCACCACATTTCCTATCGCTGATTTTTGGTCTTCATAATTCCCAAAACGTAATTTGTCGAGCGGGGTGAAGAATATGCTGATGTCCATTTGTATAGTTAAAATAAGTTCAAGGTTCAAAGTTCAAGGTTCAAAGTTTCCTGGGTAATCTTCTAGTGATTGACACGTCGCAAACTTTGAACTTCGAACATTGAACATTGAATTATTGATTATTTCTTCTTCGCCGCTGCTTTCTTTTTCACTGCCACTTTCTTCTTCGCCGGCGCAGCTTTCTTTACAGGGGCAGCATTTTTTGAAGGTGCCGATTTTTTTGCAGGTGCTGCTTTCACAGCCGGTGCCGGAGTTGCGGCTGCTTTCTTAGAAGCGGCTGCCTTTTTTGGAACAAAAGCTTTCTTCGCAGCAAAACCACCTTTTTTAGCTCCAAATCCGAAACGTCCTTTTTTGGAAACGGGTGTGCTTTCAGCTAAGGCGTGAATTTCTTCCAGAGTAAATGTTTTAGGATCGCGGTCTTTTGCAATTCTAATATTTCTGTCTTTGTATTTAATATAGGGTCCCCACCGTCCATTCAAAACCTGAATTTCCGGCTCGTCAGGAAAGGACATAATCAAACGCTCTGCATTTTGCTTACGCTTTTCTTCTATCAATTCAACTGCACGCTCATAGGTAACTGTATACGGATCGTCTTCTTTTTTCATAGAAACAAAGAAGTCGTTCAAACGGACATAAGGTCCAAATCTTCCAATTGCAACATTGATATCATGCTCTTCATACGGACCAAGGTTTCTTGGAAGTTTGAAGAGTTCAATGGCCTCCTCGAAAGTGATCTGATCGAGTCGTTGTTCAGCACGAAGTTTTGCAAACTTTGGTTTCTCAGTCTCTTCTTGTGAACCAATCTGAGCCATTGGACCAAATCTTCCGATACGCACTAATAAAGTCATTCCCGAAACAGGATCTTTTCCTAAGATTCTTTCACCGGATGCGCGCTCTGAATCTTTTTCTGTCGTCTTAACTGTTCCGTGAAATGGTCCGTAAAATTCCGTGATC
>JAYUWA010000169.1:0-20061 GCA_043753795.1 Bacteroidota bacterium
CTTCATTCCACTTCATTCCACTTCATTCCACTTCATTCCACTTCATTCCACTTCATTCCACTTCATTCCACTTCATTCCACTTCATTCCACTTCATTTCTTCAACCACCACTTTCCCCACCAACGTCTTATGCACCGGACATTTCTCACTAATGATCTTCAGTCGCTTGATCTGTTCTTCATCCAGATTTCCTTCGAATTCGAGTTTAGTATAGATCTTCGTTATTTCTTCAGTGCCTTCCATAACTTTTTCCATATTCAGATACACATGAACTTTTTGCAAGTCCCATTGTTTACGATCGGCGTACATTCTTAACGTGATCGCAGTACATGCGCCAAGGGAAGAGAGTAACATCTGATGGGCCGTCGGACCAAGATCTTTTCCACCATGATCTATTGGTTCATCGGTCGTGAGTAGATGGTTTCCGGCAATTACTTTTGTTTCGTAATGTGTACCGATGTTAGTGACCTTGATGTGTTCTGCGAATTTCATGGTATGAAGTTAAAAAAAGCCGGTTCCTGAAGGAGACCGGCTTTTGATTAATTATTTTTTTGGAACGTCTTTGATGAGGATCAAGTCGATCGTGAAGTCCACATCATCGCTAACTACTGCTTCTCCTGTTGCAGCTTTGTTAGCCCATTTTAAACCATATTCCTGGCGATTGATTGAACCGGTCGCTTTAAAACCTGCTTTAATGTTTCCCCATGGATCCGTTACTGTACCACCATATACTAATGGAAGCGTTACAGTTTTTGTTACATCACGGATTGTTAATTGTCCGGTCAGTGTGTATTTCTTATTTCCCAGACTTTTAATGCTTGTGCTGGTGAAAGTCATCTTCGGATATTTTTCTGCATTGAAAAAATCATCAGACTTTAAATGGCCATCGCGTTGTTCGTTGTCAGTTGAGATGCTACTTACATCAACACTTCCTGTAACTTTCAGATCTGACCAGTCAGCAGCAGAAGAGGTTGCTGTACCATCAAATTTTTTGAATTCACCATCTACATCAGAGATCAGTAGATACTTTGTAGTGAAACGGATTTTAGAATGTGCTCCATCGAGCTTCCAGTTTTGTTGTGCAAACACCGATGCTGTCATTGTAACAAGCATTGCGGCCATTAGTGTGATTTTTTTCATTTGAACTTATTGTTTTAAGGGTTGTTATATAGTTTGTTGTTTAACGAGTACAAATGTATGTTAAAACAATTAATGTTACAACATCAATTGTTATTTTGTAAATATATTGTTGATATTCAAGTAGTTTAATTTTTAAATGGCAATCATATACAACTCTAACAGATGTTTTTATATGTTTCAACGCTAATCAGATTGGCAATAGAACGAGCCTTTACCAAGGGAGTAGATTTAAGAATTGAATTTGAGAAAAACTTAGATTAATTCTAATATAGGCATGAAACTGACTTTAACCTTGCAACTTAAATTTTTATGTTCGTATTATTGGTTAGATTTAGTAAAGTTCTTTAGTCAGTTTATTCGACCACATCAAGAACTGATAGAGGTGAACTATTTTTCTGCCGTACCAAATAATAACAAAGGCAAACAAGATCGACAAGATCTTTTCTTCTCAGCTAATAAGGTTAACCCGAAGTTCAATTTGTTTCTTGGAAAATTTTTGCAAAAATCTGTCATTCACAAAGAATGTGGTGAACCATACATAACATTTGAAGAAAAAGAAACCGATGTTCATATTGCAACAAATATGATTAGAGATGTGGTTCTGGAGAGATGTGATGTTTCTATTTTAGTTTCCGCAGACAGCGATTTAAATCCTCCGATTGATTTTATAAAAGAATATAAGCCTTTACACAAAATCTTCACTTTTTTTCCACCAAATAGATTCTCCTATGATTTGCAAAAAAAATCTAACTCAATTGTAAAGCTTGACAATCATGAAGCGAAATTCAAATCAAGCTTGCTGGAAAGAGAGATTACCTTGCCAAGTGGCTATATTTTGAAGCAACCAAAGCATTGGCGTTAAGGGAGTATTAGGAACATTATAAAATAAGGAAGTGCTTTTTTCAATGAAAAGATGCTTTCGAAATCAGAGTTAACATTTTTTTGAAGTTTAAGCAAGGAAATCGATATAAATCAGACTTCGAAGGACTAATTAGACTACCTTTACACAAAATCCCAGAATGATAAACGTAATCACCCGTAGTGTAGCTTCCGATGCAAGCGATGATCTTAAAGAACAGATTTCAAAAGAAGTCAGTAATACAAAAGCAGATCAATTTGCAATACTTGTCCGGAACAGTGTGAGAAATAAAAGATGTGAAAAACATCCAAATGCTGATCAAACGATCATTATCCAGGCATCGAAACAAGGTTTACAGATTGAAAAGAAATTTTGTTGTCCTGAATTTAGTGAGCTGATTCCTGTGGTGCCGAACTAGTAAAAATTGCGGATTACGGAATGCGGATTTCGAAATGGGATTACGCTTTGTCGATATTATTAAAAAAAGACTTCAGTTTAATTTGGAATTGTATCAGATGAATTACTAAAAACTTCTGATACCAATCGCTTTCCTAGCTTCGCGAACGGTAGCGGCTCCGCTTTCACGTGCTTTTTCTGCTCCTAGGCGAACGACTTTCGAAATATAATTTTCGTCTTTACTCAACTCTGTTATTTTTTCACGAAACGGAGTAGTGAAAGTTATCATATCCTCTGCTAATTGTTTTTTAAGATCACCATAGCGGATCTGCATTTTGTTGTAGAGGTCATCAAAATGTTTAACAGTATCTTCTGAAGAAACAGCTTTCATCAGCGTAAAAATGTTTTCAATCACCTCCGGTTTTTTCTGATTCTCTTCAGTCGGGCCACCATCTGTTACAGCACGCATAACTTTTTTACGGATAGCTTCCGGTGTATCCGACAAAAAAATCGCATTCCCTTCACCTTCACTTTTCCCCATCTTTCCTGAACCATCAAGGCCGGGAATTTTTACCAGATTGGTTCCATAGTTGAAAGCAAATGGTTCCGGAAATAATTCAGTCTGATAAAGTCGGTTAAAGCGATTCCCAAATTGCCTTGACATTTCCAGATGTTGTTCCTGATCTTTTCCTACAGGTACTTTTAATGCACGATGGATTAAAATATCTGCTGCCATCAGAACAGGATAAGTCAATAATCCGGCATTGATATTATCGGGATGCTTGCGGATTTTTTCTTTGAAAGAAGTAACACGTTCCAGTTCTCCTACATAGGCATTCATATTCAGCAAGAGATAAAGTTCGGCAGTTTCCGGAAGATCACTCTGAACATATAAAGTACAAACTTCCGGATCAAGTCCGCAAGCCAGATATTCAACCAAAACTTGCTTTACATTATTATGCAGATCGCCGGGAACAGGATGCGTAGTGAGAGAATGATAATCAGCAATAAAAAAATAGCACTGATACTCATGCTGCATTTTTATAAAATTCTGAATCGCTCCAAAATAATTTCCCAGATGTAAATTTCCTGTACTGCGGATGCCGCTGACAACGATCTCTTTTTGCATGGGCGAATTTACAAATTGATTCTTTACCCCAAAGTATTTAAAAAGGAGCAGTTATTTCACAGGTAAAGTTAGAAAAGAGTATTTTATTGCATGAATAACAGCAATTTAAATCGATTATAAAACAGCAAAGCTCTCAAACCCTTCAAGTCTGTATATCCCTAAAAACCTATATCTTCGTCGCATAGAAAATTAATATGGAATCGAAAATCAAGATACTGGAAGAGAAGATCAGCGAAGCGCAATTGGGCGGTGGTGCTAAAAGAATTGAATCACAGCATAAGAAAGGAAAATTGACTGCCCGCGAAAGGATTCACTTTTTGGTTGACGAAGATTCATTTGAAGAAATTGGAATGCTCGTTACACATCGCGCAACTGATTTCGGTATTGACAAAGAAAAATATCTTGGTGACGGTGTTGTGACCGGATTCGGGAGAATAGATGGAAGATTGGTATATGTTTTCGCTCAGGACTTCACAGTTTTCGGCGGATCACTTTCAGAAACGCATGCAAAAAAGATCTGTCGTATAATGGATCTTGCAATGCAGAATGGTGCACCGGTGATCGGATTGAATGATTCGGGTGGAGCAAGGATTCAGGAGGGCGTTGTTTCACTGGGTGGTTATGCAGATATTTTTTACCGCAACACCTTAGCATCAGGAGTAATTCCGCAAATTTCTGCAATCATGGGACCATGCGCTGGCGGTGCAGTTTATTCACCTGCTATCACAGATTTTATTATGATGGTTGAAAATACTTCATACATGTTTGTGACAGGTCCGAATGTTGTAAAAACCGTAACGCATGAAGAAGTAACTTCAGAAGAACTAGGCGGAGCAATGACACATGCAACTAAATCAGGCGTGACGCATTTTACATGTGTAAATGAAATTGATTGCATCAATCGTTTGCGGAGTCTGGTAAGTTATATGCCACAGAATTGCGAAGAAGAAGCTCCGCGCTTAGCTTATGAAGCGACAAATGAAAAAAGAGAAAAATTAAATTCTGTTATACCTGATAATCCGAATCAACCTTACGATATCCGCGAAGTAATCAACGAGGTGATCGACAAAGATTCTTTTTTGGAGGTACATAAAGATTTTGCGGAAAACATTGTAGTAGGATTTGCACGACTTGCAGGAAGAAGTATTGGAATTGTTGCCAATCAGCCGATTCATTTGGCAGGTGTACTCGACATCAAATCTTCTACAAAGGCTGCACGTTTTGTTCGCTTTTGCGATTGTTTCAATATTCCATTGCTTGTATTTGAAGATGTACCGGGATTTTTACCGGGCACTGATCAGGAGTGGAATGCCATCATTACAAATGGTGCGAAACTATTATTTGCATTCAGCGAAGCAACTGTTCCGCGGATCACTGTGATTACAAGAAAAGCATATGGTGGTGCTTACGATGTAATGAATTCAAAACACATCGGTGCCGACATGAATTATGCATGGCCAAGTGCAGAGATCGCAGTTATGGGTGCTAAAGGAGCAGCGGAAATTATTTTCAAGAAAGAAATTTCTGAAGCGAAAGATTCGCAGGCAGCATGGAAGGAAAAGGAAAATGAATACAATCAGCTTTTTGCAAATCCATATAAAGCTGCTGAACATGGTTACATCGATGAAGTGATTCGTCCGGACGAGACCCGAACTAAGCTGATCGCTGCATTCAGAATGCTTGAGAACAAAGCAGTGAAATTGCCTCGTAAAAAACATGCAAACATTCCCCTATAACAATTATTAAGATGTCAGTAAAAATTCTGCTCATTGGTTCCGGAGGAAGAGAGCATGCATTTGCATGGAAGCTTTCACAAAGTAAAAAATGTGGAAAGCTATTTATTGCTCCCGGAAATGCGGGAACAAAAGATTGCGGAGAGAATGTGGATCTTGATGTGAAATCATTTTCTGCAGTAAAAGAATTTGTTCTTCAGAATAAAGTAGATCTTGTGATCATTGGTCCGGAAGAACCTTTGGTAAATGGCATTACAGATTTTTTTCTTGAAGATGAAAAATTGAAATCGATTCCAGTTATCGGTCCAACGAAAGCAGGAGCTTTGTTAGAGGGAAGTAAAGATTTTGCAAAAGAATTCATGCAGAAGAATGAAATTCCAACAGCAGCATTTCAGACTTTTACAAAGGAAACACTCAATGATGGATTGAAATTTCTTGAATCGTTGAAAGCGCCGTACGTTTTAAAAGCCGACGGACTTGCTGCCGGTAAAGGTGTGATCATTCCTGAAACACTGGAAGCAGCGAAGTCGGAATTGACGGATATGCTTACATCAGGCAAATTCGGTAGCGCAGGAAATAAAGTTGTGATTGAAGAATTTCTTAAAGGAATTGAATGTTCGGTTTTTGTTCTTACTGATGGAGTCTCATATAAGATCTTGCCTGAAGCAAAAGATTACAAGCGAATAGGGGAGGGCGACATTGGATTGAATACCGGTGGAATGGGAGCGGTGTCTCCGGTTCCATTTGTTGATGCAGAGTTCATGAATAAAGTAGAGGAGAGAATTATTAAACCAACTATTTCAGGATTGAAGAATGCAAAGATCCGGTACCAGGGATTTATTTTTATCGGACTGATGAATGTAGATGGAGAACCATATGTGATCGAATACAATGTTCGCATGGGAGATCCGGAAACTGAAGTTGTAGTACCAAGAATTAAGAATGATCTGGTTGAATTATTTCTTGCAACAGCGAATGTTCAATTGAACTCGGTCGATCTAGAAATTGATCCCCGAACGGCATTAACGATCATGATGGTTAGCGGAGGTTATCCGGGCGATTATGAAAAGGGTAAATCAGTCGATATCCGGAATACGAATGGTAGTCTGATTTTTCATGCCGGAACAAAATTGTCTACAGATAATTCAGTAGTTACAAATGGAGGTCGAGTCTTGAGTATAACAGCATTTGGAGAAACCATTTCAGATGCGAGGAAAAAGGCCTATGAGCAGATTTCTTCGATAAAATTTGAAGGTGCATATTTCAGGAGCGATATTGGAACAGACCTTTTGGAATTAAAAGCAAAGGCATAAAAAAAACCCGGAATCAGGAGATACCGGGTTTTTCTATTATTGATAGGGAGATTAATCCCATTTAGTAACTTCTTTGTGTTTATTCATGTACCAAAGCCATCCAAAGAAAGCAACAAATCCCACTACGATTAGTGCTTTATTCAGCCAAAGACCGAAGAAAGGAACAATTGTGAAGATTGCCTCAAAAATATCGCCGATAAAATACCAGAATCCTGTCATGTGTTTTTCCGTTTAATACGGTGGCAAATATAGAAAGGATTCCGGATAATCTACAATGAAAAATCTCTATTTTTAACACCGATGATTCGCTTTTTTAAGTCGCCACAACCGGCTTCATTACTGATTATTCCCGCTATCGTATTGATACTGTGGGCACAAGCCTTTATGAATTGTTTCCCGGTGATAGATGTCAGCGCGCAACCTGTGTGGAAGCTCTTTTTGCTCCTTTTTGCAAAGCTGCCATCAGGATTGAATTGGTTGATCATGGTATCGTTGGTTTCGTTTAGCGCCATATACATCAACCAGATCACCAACAAACATGAGATCTTATATAAGAATTCCTATTTGCCTGCATTTGTATATGCATTGTTCATCTCTTCAGTTCCCGAGTTTCTGACCGTCCATCCAATTCACTTTGTGAACCTGATCATCCTTCGTGTTTTTGACAAATCCTTTTCAATGATTAAAAGTGATTCGTCGACTCCGGCAATTTTCGATAGTAGTTTCCTGGCAGGTGTAGCAGCGCTGATATTTTTCCCTGCATTCATTATTATTCCGGTGATGATCATTGCCCTTAGTCTGATCCGTCCTTTTAATTTGAGAGAATGGCTGATCATGTTTATCGGATTCTCATTACCGTATTTCTTTGTGACGGTATGGATGTTCTGGAATCACAACTTACTTTTTTTCTGGAAAGATTATCTCGGAAGGTTTGTACACTTAAAACCGGAGGTAACTATTGTATTCACTACGCCATTAATGACCTTGTCAATAGTCTTTGGAGTATGGTTATTGTTTGCATTAGTAAAATTGCGGATGAATTATCTGAAGAATGTTATCCGCGCGAGAATTATTCAGCAAATCTTATTTTCATTTTTTATTTTCGGCGTTGGCTCAATTTTTATCGGACAAAAAATTTCAGTTATTAATTTCTCTTTGCTGGCAATTCCATTTTCAATATTTGCAGCGTATTATTTATTGTCTGCAAAAAAGCGGATCCGGTTTTATGAGATCTTTTTGTGGGTTGTTATTGGGGTGATTGTTTGGAATCATATGCAATAAAAGTCACTTCAATTTCTTCAACCAAAAATCCTCCATCCTCCGCATCTCCTTTTGCTTCATTGGTGATTTGTCAGAATATCCGGTAAGATGTAACAAGCCATGAATCATCACGCGATGCAATTCGTCATCAAAAGTAGTTTCGTATTGTTTGGCATTTATGCGAACGGTATCGATAGAAATAAAAATGTCACCAATGATCTTTCCTTTTTCAATTGAATTGTCGAATGTGATAATGTCTGTAAAATAATTATGTTTTAAAAATTTCACATTCATTTTTTTAAGGAAGGGGTCAGTACAAAAAATGTAATTCAGTTCAGTGATGGCGAAATTTTCTTTTTTTGCAGCGGAGGTGATCCATTTGATAAGGTGATCTTTTTTATTTAGTCTAAAAGAAACTTCTTGTTTGAAGAAAGTGATAGGGGCGGGTTTCATGAGGGGAAGATAGGTAAAGAAAATGGGTTTTGATTTGGCTGCAGGGTGTAGACATTATGAAAGTAATTTTATAGGTAAGTGTAGGGTGTAGTCTGTGTGGAAGTAATTTGAGGGGCATCATATTAATCTAGTGTATTGTAAAATTCAAGAGTAATTTATTTGGAAGACTACACCCGTCGGGTGAGTGGTTTGTTGTAGGAAAGTGTGGGCTGCAGGGTGTAGTCTGTGTGGAAGTAATTTGAGAGCATCTGGGCTATAAACTGATTTGTGAAATTCAGGAGTAACTTATTTGGAAGACTACACCCGGCTGGTGAGTGGTTTGCTGTAGGCGAGTGTGGGCTGTAGGGTGTAGTCTGAATGTAGGTAATTTGAGAGTATCTGGTCTACAAACTAGTTTGTGAAATTCTAGCACAAATAATTTGAAAGACTACACCCGGCAGGTGAGGGGTTTCATGTAGTCAAGTTTTTGAGTTGGTTATATATTGAACCGGCGTTCCCAGCCGTCAAATTCACATTTGTTTTTTTTTGCTAAACTAGTCATTTGGTTGAACCAGGAAAAAATGTCTTTGTCAATTGAAACGTAATCAGAAGTAAATCCATTTATTAAGAATAAAGCTTCTGAGTCTGATACGTCCGTAATTTCTGCACTATAACCAAGAGAGATCAGATCTTTAGTTAGGGATTCCGCGCAGTCTGGATCATATGCATAAAAATAATATTCAAAATTATTTCTTGGCCTGTATTTTATTTTTCTGTTTAATATTTTCGCTTTACGTAATCTCATTTAAATATATTTGGATTGAAATGATAAATTAGTACGTGCATTTGCCAAACTGATCAAAATATAATTTACAAATATTCACAGGGCTTTTCATTCCCAGGTAGTCTCTTGCACTACTATACAAATAATCTTCCGGGCGGACGACTATGCCTTCTTTGACTGGATTTTGATGTATGTATCTTATTTTTTGCTCAGTGAATTCAGAAGTAAATGTTTCCTTTGCATGATTTCCGTTTTGCCAAAGCTGGAAGTGAGTGTTTTTGGAATTTAATTCTCCGGCATTTTTAAAAATGGGAACCATCCATTCACGACGACTTTCTTTCAGTGTCAACATTTCACGAATTAGTTGGTTGCTCGTGAACTTTTTAAAGTCACACATGATCTGACTAAGATTATTATTTCTTGAACTTGCAACCATATGAATATGACTCGACATAAAAACATATGCATGAACATTCAAGCCTTTGTTTTTTATGCAAAAGTTCAAGCTGTCTGCTAAAATTCTCTTATTTCTCTCTCTGATAAAAAGATCCACCCATCCAACCAGAGTGCTGGTCATGAAGTAGATTCCATCCTGTTTGTCTATTTGATATGCATTTGGCATTCTGCAAATCTAAAGACAATGTTTTTTTTATGCATCCAACATATGATGGTGATTTTAATAGAAGAAGCAAGCTACCATTCCAATCAACCCCCACGCACTCTCAAAAACTTCAGCCCTCACCACAAAGACTGGCAGAAGTCTCGATTGAAAAAGGTACTAGAATAACATAAATCACTTTGTGCTTTATATGTTCTCGAAAAACTTCGCCCCCGGACTTCTGCCAGCTACACTCAGCCAACCCCATGCACTTTCAAAAAGTTTAGTCCTCACCTCATAGGCAAACAGAAGTCTTGTTTGAAAAAAATATACGCACAAAAAAAAAGGAGCTCTCCCAGCTCCTTTTTTGTCTAACCAAACTCTAACTATTTTATTAAGAGATCTTGAAACTCATCTCTACGACGCGGCCGTCTTCAGAGAAGATCAATTGATCTGTAAGATGCTTCATTAAGAAAATTCCACGACCACATTCTTTCTCCAGATTTTCAGGAGCAGTTGGGTCAGGTAAATTATAATAATCGAAACCTGTTCCTTCGTCTGCAATTGTAAAAACAATTGAGCCGGGTGCATGAGTACAACTGATGCTAACTTTTTTAGTTCCGTCAGATTTGTTGCCATGGTAAATAGCATTGGTCACCGCTTCTGTGATAGCAACCAACATGTTTCCGAACATGTCTTCACTCACGTTATATTTGTTGCGGATATCATCAATCATACGTTCAACAACCGAAATGCTTTCGGGTGTGGACGCTAGTTCCAGTGTCTGACTTTCGCCTGTAAGTTGCATTAATGAATTATTTATCAATGGATTGGAAATAATCGTTTACCTTTTGTTTGTAATAAGAATTCAAAGAAGGCGGCACTGTTTTTAGCAATTCCATCTCTTTTTGCTTCATTCTCTTATACTCTTCAAATTCGGAAGGGTTACGATAGTAGGCATTTTTTGCTTCCTCCGATTTCCGCTGTTCGTCCTGCTCCCGCTCACGTTCCGCCTTCTCACTTTCCAACAATCGGGTAGTTATTTCCTGCTGACGTTTCAAAGTTTGTTCGCTGATCATCCGGTTGACAATATCTTTTTCAGTTTCTTCCATCTGGTTAGCGATATCTTCAAGATTTCCCAGCTGCTTAGTGCCGTCCTTGTTTTCAGTTTGATTCAACTTATTCAACTCATTTCTAATGAATTCCTGTTGCGCAGCCATTTTCGCTAACTCCTGGCTCATCTGCTGTCCTTCCTTGCCCGATTGTCCGGGTTTCGGCTGTTGCCCCGGCTTCATTCCGGCTTTCATTTTCTGCATGTTCTTGTTCAGCTCTTCCTGCATCTTGCGAAGCTCAGCAATCGATGTCGACTTCTTTTTTCCCGGCTTTTTACAACTGGATTGAGACTGCGATTGGGCTTGCTGTTGCATCATTTGCTGAAGTGCTTCACTCAATAACAAAGTCAGATTGTTTACGGATGTCATAACAAACTGCTGACGACTTCTTGCCTGCGGAACCATTCGCGCTTCAAGATTGTCTAACGATTCATCCATGTTCTGGTTGATTGCAGCAATTTCCTGATTTACTTTCGGAGCAATTTCTACAACTCTTTTGCTCAATGCAAAAAGTGAATCTTCAATAGATTTAGCATCGTCTTTTAATTTCTGCTGCTGTTGACTCAACTTCAAATATTGCGGATTGTTAATGTCAATCGATTTTAATTGTTGCATCAACTGCTCCTGATTGAAAGATAATCGAAGTAAGTTTTCAAGCAATGCACGTAATGCATCCATATCCTCTTCGTTCTCTTCCTCTTCCATTTCTTGCTGCATCTTACTCATCTTTTGCGCAAGCTGCTGCATTTTTTGAGAAGCATTCTTCTGTGACTTAGAAGCCTTATTACTTTTTTTCTGATCTAATTGCTCAGAACTTTCTTCCATGTCTTTTTGAATTTCCTGCTCTTGCTGATCGGTGTTGTCAAGATCCTTTTTCTCTTCCAGATCTTCATTCTTCTTTGCAAGTTCATCCATATCCTTACGGAAATCTTCGAAGTCTTTGTTCAATTTATCCTGCTGATCTTTTTGTTCCTTCGACTCATTTTCTTTACCTTCTTTACCTTCTTTACCTTCTTTACTATCTTTACCTTCCTTAGTATCTTTTTCTTCAGTCTTTTTCGCTAACTCGTCTTGTTTTTTTGCAAGCTCATTCAGCTTGTCGATATTATCCTGAAGTTTTTGTTCGAATTCCATTTGCTTGAACAACTCTATTGAACGCTCAAGTTCTTTTTGAAGATCTTTATTATCGAGCTTCATCTGACTTAATTGTTCCTGCAATTGATCTTTGTTTACGTTCTGCATTAATTGCTGCAGTTGCTCAAGGAGTTTTTGAAGTTCAGGCGATTTTAATTTGTCAAGAATGGATTGCAATTGCTCTTGCTTCTGAGCAATATCTTCATTCACTCTTTTGTATTCTTCTTCCTGACGATTTTTATCTTCATTCTTCTTTCTGATCTCGTCAAGTTTCTTTTCCAATTCTTTCTGACGATTCAAAAGCTCTTCTGCTTTTTTCTTTTCTTCGAATGAAAGTTCTTTTTTATCAAGCAACTTTTTACCAAGATCATTCAAATCTTTCTGGATCTGTTTTGCTATGGCAATCGATTCTTTTAAATCGTCTTTAATTGATTCATTGTTCTTTTCATTGTTCTCTGCAATTTCTTTCAGAGACGGAGCTTTGAAGATCTGTGATTGTGAACGGGTAGATTTTGGACCTGCAATGCCATCGTTATCGAAGATCTCGAAGTAATATTCAACTTCATCGCCTGCAACAATATTGACAGTTGAAAGATCCCATGAATAAAAGAACTGATCCGTGGTAACGGATTTACTTACCGGTATAACATCTGAAAACTGTTTGCCTTCGTTTGATTGCAGACTATCGTTCGATTTAAGAAAACGATAATTGAAAGTCAGTTTCGAAAATCCATAATCGTCTTTTAGCATTCCACGGAAGAATGTTCGTTTGCCTGACAAAGAATCACGACTTTGTTCAATTGAGATCGATGGATAAACATCGGGCACAACTGAAATTGTATAGCGGATAGAATCTTTGCTATTGATAAAATGATTGCTGGTAGTGATCACATACGAATCATTCTTAGCAAATTGACGTGTGAAGATGAACTGGTTTTCACTATTTGGAGTTAGTGAAATTGTTGAATCATGAAAAACAAGATTCAATTGTTCGGTGTTCTTGGTATTAAAATTCCATTTCACTTTTGTGCCGGATGGAATAACAAGGTCGCCGGTATTCTGTATAGTCTCATTCTGCTTATTCAGATAAACAGGATATTCCAGATTGATGTTAAAGCTCATCAGAAGTGGATTCGGCAATGCTTCAATTGTATATTCCTGGGAATAAAATCCGTCGGCAAATAATTTGAATGATTGTGTCCGCTGAAGATTTTTAAAAAGATAGTGGAAGGTCGTCAGATTTTCTTTTTCAAGTTTGAATTGATTTCCGTCCATCTCAATAAAAGCCTCAGCAGGAATTTCATTTCCATTGATGCGAATGTCAATCTGAAAATCCTGTTGTTGCAATGCACGCAACGATTTGTTTGTTACTTCAAATGTAAACGGAGCAGGTTTTTCAAAATAAGTCTGATGTTCGATCAAACGTTTTGTGCTATCCTTAACAAGTGAAGGTGCTGCAAAAAGCAAAACAATAAGTGCGAACAAAGGAATGACAGCAAATCGAAGATAACGACGATTCTCAGAGATGTTGATTGCAGTAATAAAAGGAACCGGTTTTAGTTCTTCAATTTTCTGATTGATACCGGCAAGCAATAATTCAGGATGAGCGGAAGTGTTTTCATCAGCTTGCTTTTTGAGTTGAAGCACATTGAGAAGTTTGTCTTGAACCTTTGCAAAATGTTTTCCAATAATTTCAGCGGCTTGTTCGTGAGAAATAATTTTTCCCAAACGATACAGATGCATCAAAGGAATAACAACAAATCGTCCAAGGATAAATGCAATTCCGATTATGAATGTATAGAACAGAAAAGTCCGGGCACCGGTATTGAAGTTTCCGAAATACTCCAGCGAAACCACTAAAAGGTAAAATGCCAATGACAACGTGAATGCGTAAATACCGCCACGCACCAGTTGGTTCTTATAATATTTCCGGATAAAAGCATCCAGCCGATCGATGAGGATCTGATAATTGTCTTTCATAGTTGAGGGCCTTCCAGTAGCAAATTTAACATTTAAAACGGCTTGAAAGGGTTAATATTCGGGGGTTTTGGTTAAAGCGATATTAAAGGAATACGATAAATTTGCAAGTTTTGTTCAACAAAAATCTGCGCAAAATCTGGGATCTGCGGGAGAAAAATCACCATAATTATTTCCCGCAGATCTCGCAGATCCCGCAGATTTAGCGCAGATTTAGCGCAGATATGCCATCTTTCTTAAATTTATTAAATGGATATAGGTCTGCTCACCAGCTTTTTACAGACATATCAACAGTGGATGTTTCTAACTCCTCAGTAATTCTTTTTCTAACATCAATTAATAAGATAAATTGCCGCAAATTTCAAAAGAAAAAACTCTTCCATGGAAATGACAATCGAAAAACTTCAATTGAAAGTAGAAAATCAATCTAAGCTGATCAAGGAATTAACGAACGAAAATGAACAGTTATACCACCAATATAATCACCTGATGATCCGTAACGGCAAAATGCTGAAACGTGTCGACGACCTTCAAAGGATCATCGACGATCTGCATGTCCGTATAGAGGAATTGCAGTTGATCAATGGAAATATGATGCAGATCAACGACCGCTTGCGAATGCGCAGCGATAGCCGTTTTGCAGTGAACAATAATCCACAGTCCACACAGGAGCAATCTATTCTTGCAAATACAGCATTGATCAATTTCGATATGGATGTGCTTTATGATCGTTGGAAAATGTTCCCCGGACAAACAGCTCAGAATGGTCCGAATCTGAAAAAGCAGATGCTAATGCTTTTCCACCTTTACAATACTGCCACACTTAGAGCAAATGAATTGTTCAATTTAGTTGGAGTTGGTGGAGTAACAGGTGCACGGTACGTTGCTACGCTGAAAAAATTTGGTTTGATTCGTTACACCGGCGCTCGGAAAAAAGGACATTATGAGATCACACCTAAAGGTGTTTCGTTTATCGAAAACACCGGACATGCGCCCGTTTCTCATGCTGCTGAACAACCTTCAGAAAACGTAAAACCTATAGTTACTACAGTTGATAATCCACTTCTAAAAAGTAAATTTACTTCCGGTTCTGTACTGATGAATCAGGAAGACCTATAGAATAAAATTCTTTATTGAATATTAATAGTCTTAAATTGATCATAGAAATTGCGTTTCGAACATCAAAGTCGCAAACTGATTTCGATGATCAATTTTATTTATAATCCCCCCTTCAAATGGAACTGCTTAGTCCCGGACATTTTCCCGATTATGAACTGATCGATTGCGGCAATTTTGAGAAGCTCGAACGCTTTGGAAAATATGTAACGATCCGCCCGGAGCCACAGGCTTTGTGGGATCCGGTTTTGTCGACAAAAGAGTGGAACAAAATGGCAAGTATGCAGTTTGTCCCAAGGTCATCTTCAACCGGCGATTGGGAGAAAAAACGAGATGCAGTGGATCGCTGGAATATTGAATATCCAATCGACAAAGGCCCAATTATCCGTTTTCGTCTGGCGCTGACTTCCTTTAAACATGTTGGAATTTTTCCCGAGCAGGCAGTGAACTGGGATTATATTTTCAAGTCGGTGAAGAGCATGAAAAATCCACAACCGAAAGTGCTGAATCTTTTCGCGTATACAGGCGGAGCATCACTGGCAGCACGAGCAGCCGGAGCGGATACAATACATCTCGATTCGATCAAACAAGTAGTGAGTTGGGCAAATGAGAATCAGGAATTGAGTAATTTGAAAGATATCCGCTGGATCGTTGAAGATGCAATGGCATTTGTAAAAAAAGAAGTGAAGCGCGGCAAAAAATATAATGGTATCATACTCGATCCCCCTGCATACGGTCATGGTACCGAAGGCCAGAAATGGAAATTGGAAGAGATGATCAATGAAATGATGCATCTTGTTTTCAAATTGCTCGATGAAGAAGAACGATTTTTAATTCTGAATACATACTCGCTTGGATTCTCTTCTTTGGTTGTAGAAAATATGCTGCGTGATTTCAAAGATCTGCAAACGGGTGAATTGTTTTTGAAATCTACTTCGGGATTGAAGTTGCCGTTGGGGGTGTTTGGTAGGTTTTGCCACGTAGCGAAATAAAAAATAACCTATTAGACAGAACACAATTAGCCCGAAGGTTATAAAAATCCCCTCTAATAATTGAATCTCCAGACCCCAGAGGGGTCACATATCGGTAGAACAAATGATGAAAACAATTTTCGACCCTGTAGGGGTCGCATATGAATTGGGAAACATTTTAATTATGGTATGAATCATCAACAACAAACAAATTTTATTCCGAAATCATATTCGACCCCTACGGGGTCGATATAATCTCATCATATTTTTTTCTACCAATATTTGACCCCGCTGGGGTCTGCATTGAATAACCGGGTTATGTAATTTTAAAATGAAATTTGGGCTTAAAATTGCTTTAGCCACAAAATAGCTGTAATGTTATTTGACTCTCTTTTCTCCCTCAAAATCCTATCTTTACCCCCTGAATAACCCAAAAAAATGGAAAGAAAAGTTCGCGTACGTTTTGCTCCCAGTCCAACCGGACCATTACACATCGGTGGAGTAAGAACCGCTTTGTATAATTATCTTTTTGCAAAAAAACATGGCGGTGATTTCATTCTCAGAATTGAAGATACTGACCAGAACCGGTATGTTCCCGGAGCTGAAGAATACATCATTGAATCATTGAAGTGGTGCGGAATAGAACCAAATGAAGGTGTTGGATTCGGAGATGGTATGCACGCACCTTATCGTCAAAGCGAGCGCATGGCGATCTATCGTCAGTATGCGGAGAAGCTGGTGACAAATGGTTTTGCATATTATGCTTTCGATAGTGAAAAAGAACTGGATGCATTGCGAAAAAAAATGGAAGCAGAAAAATCTGTCTTCTCATATAATTCAAAGACAAGGAGACAACTGGTGAATTCGCTGACGCTATCAGCGGAGGAAACTGATAAACGTATTCATGCGGGCGATTCATTTGTAATTCGTTTGCAGATCCCAGAGAATGAAGAAGTAGTAGTGAATGATCTGATCCGTGGGGAAGTCCGTGTGCATTCTTCACAACTTGATGACAAAGTTTTGTTCAAGAGTGATGGAATGCCGACTTACCATCTTGCAAATGTTGTGGATGATTATCTGATGCAGATCACTCACGTGATCCGTGGTGAAGAATGGTTGCCGTCTGCACCTTTGCATGTTTTATTATATCGCTCACTTGGCTGGGAAGAAGTAATGCCGAAGTTTTCGCATCTTCCTTTATTGCTTAAGCCTGATGGCAATGGAAAACTAAGCAAGCGTGATGGAGATCGTCTTGGCTTTCCTGTATTTCCTTTGAACTGGACTGATCCTGTTACAGGTGAGCAATCGTCAGGCTATAGAGAGAAAAATTATATTCCTGCTGCATTTGTAAACATGCTTGTACTTCTAGGATGGCATCCGAGTGGTGACAAGGAAATATTTAGGCTCGAAGAATTGATCCACGATTTTTCACTTGAGAGAGTGAGCAAGAGCGGAGCAAAATTTGATCCTGATAAAACAAAATGGTTTAACCAGGAATATTTACGTCATGAGCCAATTGAAAAACTCGTTTCACTTCTTAAGCCAATGATCATTGAAACGTACAAAATTTCAGAAGGCGATAAAAGATTGTCGAATGAATATTTGTCGAAAGTAGTTTCATTACTACTTGAGCGCGTTCAATTTGAAAATGAGTTTGCAGAAAAGGGAAGTTACCTTTTCATTGCACCTACTGAATACGATCAGGATATTGTTGCAAAAAAATGGAAGTCTGGAATTGAGAATTTCTTTACTGCACTTTCTGCTGAGTATGGAAAAATGAATTCATTCGCATCTGCAGATATTGATGCAAAGAACAAAGAAACCGCTGCAGCCAATCAATTAAAGCCCGGTGAAATTTTACAGTTGTTGAGATTGTTGGTCAGTGGTTCCGGAACAGGCGTCGATCTGTTAGGAATGATGGAATTGTTGGGCAAAGAAGAAGTAATCAATAGAATCAATACAGGAGTAAATAAAATAATGCAGTCGATGACTGCAAAATCATCTTAATTATGTCAATCGAAAAAGGTCCGAACTTTCTTGAAGAGATCGTAGCGGAAGATGTCAAAAATGGAAAACATGGTGGCCGCGTTCTTACACGTTTCCCACCTGAGCCGAATGGATATTTGCATATCGGTCATTCAAAATCTATTTGTCTCAATTTCGGTCTGGCGCAGCAGTTTGGCGGTAAAACTAATCTTCGGTTCGATGATACTAATCCTGTAACAGAAGATACAGAATATGTTGAGAGCATTAAAAATGATATTCGCTGGTTAGGTTTTAACTGGGCAAATGAATTCTATGCTTCCGATTATTTCGAACAACTTTATGAATATGCCTGCGAACTGATCAAAAAAGGATTGGCTTATGTTGATGATTCTACAGCGGAGGAAATCGCAGCAATGAAAGGCACACCCACAGAGCCGGGAAAAAATAGTCCGTACCGTGATCGTTCGGTTGAAGAAAATCTTGATCTCTTTGCAAGAATGCGTGCCGGAGAATTTAAAGACGGTGATAAAACGTTACGTGCAAAGATCGACATGTCATCATCCAATATGCATTTCCGTGATCCGCTGATGTATCGCATCCGTCATGTTGCACATCATCGCACAGGAAATAAATGGTGCATTTATCCGATGTACGATTATGCACACGGACAAAGTGATTCGATTGAAAATATAACTCATTCAATTTGTACTCTTGAATTTGAAGTTCATCGTCCGGTGTACGATTGGTTCATTGAGAAACTGAATATTTTTCCAAGTCACCAGTATGAAATGGCACGTTTGAATCTTACTTACAC
The DNA here is from genome assembly GCA_043753795.1 of Bacteroidota bacterium. Lineage (GTDB taxonomy): Bacteria > Bacteroidota > Bacteroidia > AKYH767-A > 2013-40CM-41-45 > JADKIH01. Next base: position 18,755 of record JAYUWA010000169.1, read on the forward strand.
AGTAATGAGCAAGCGTAAGCTGTTGCAATTGGTAAATGAGAAGCATGTCAGTGGCTGGGATGATCCGAGAATGCCGACCTTGAGTGGCTATCGTCGCAGAGGTTATACACCGGAAAGTATCCGTGAATTCTGCGACCGTATTGGAGTTGCAAGAAGAGAGAATATGATCGATGTCGGACTACTGGAATATTTCATTCGTGAAGATCTGAACAGAACTGCAAACCGGGCAATGGTCATTACCGATCCGATCAAATTGGTAATCGATAATTACGAAGCCGGAAAAGTGGAAATGCTTCCCGGTGAAAATAATCCTGAAGCAGAAGACAAAGGCGGCGTCCGTGAAATTCCATTCTCAAATGAGTTGTGGATCGAACGTGATGATTTCATGGAAGAGCCTTCAAAGAAATATTTCCGACTAGGACCGGGTTTAAAAGTTCGGTTGAAACATGCATTCATTGTAGAGTGTACTTCATTCAAAAAGGACGACAATGGAAACGTTACGGAAATTCATTGCAACTATTTTCCTGAAAGCAAAAGTGGACATGATACAAGTGGTATCAGTGTAAAGGGAGTTATCCATTGGGTAAGCGCGCCGCAGGCTATTCGTTGTGAGTTGAGAATGTACGACAGATTATTTATTCCGGAAGATCCTTCGAATGCGGAAGGCGATTTCAAAGATCACATCAATCCGAATAGTCTGGAAGTTATTTCCAATGCTTATGCAGAACCGGAATTGAAGAAAGCAAAGCCGGGTGATAAATTTCAGTTTATACGAAAAGGTTATTTCTGTATGGACCCTGATTCAACGGAAAACAATCCTGTGTTCAATAAAACAGTTGGCTTAAAAGATTCCTGGGCGAAAGAAGCCGGTAAAAAATAATTTCATTTTGTAAAAAGATAAAAATGGGAATCATTAAAGTCGGACCAATCCGGATGTATGCATATCACGGTTGTTTGCCGGAAGAAGAAAAGATCGGCGGACATTACGACGTAACAGTTGAAATCGAAACTGATTTTTCCGAGGCAGAAAAAAATGACAATCTGAAAGCAACAATTGATTATTGCGATGTTCACTCGATCGTAGTCAGAGAGATGAAGATCCGTTCCAAACTGATCGAACATGCTGCAGCCCGCATTGCAGATTCCATGATGAATGAACTTAAAGGCATAGAACAATTAAGTGTCGAAGTAACGAAGATGGCTCCACCTATGAATGGGGATGTGGGGATGGTTTCGGTTGTTGTTGATCGATAAATAGGTCAAAGGTCAGAGGTCAAAGGTGGCTTCGTAGGTGACTACAAAACCAC
>JAYUWA010000170.1:0-2123 GCA_043753795.1 Bacteroidota bacterium
TTTCTGCCTGATCATTTTTCGTGTTACTATTTGAACAGGCAGAAAGTGATAAACAAGAAGCTGAAGAAAGGAATGAAGCTAAATTTTCAAAGGATGCTGAAGATGATGCGCAGTTTGTGGTTGATGCTGCCAATATGAGTTTAACTGAAATGACATTGGGCTCTATTGCTTCTAAATCAGGGACAACGAAAGAAGTTCAAGAACTTGGAAGCACAATGAATACAGCTCACCGCAACTCTTATGATCAACTTTCAGCGTACGCAAGAGAGAAAAGTATTTCAATTCCGTCAACTATTGGGGAACCGGCATCTAAGGATTCTGTTGACTTTGTGGGAATAAGAGGAAGTGATTTTGATCAGAGATATGTAAATAAAATTGTTACTACTCATAAAGATGCAATCGAGCTTTTTGAAAAAGGGGCAAACAACTGTAAGGATCCTGAACTTGTTGCATGGATAAATTCACAGCTTCCTGATTTAAGAAAGCATCTGGATGTTGCATTGGATGCTCAGAATAGATTTGAAAAAAAGTAATTTTTTTACCCAATATAAATTCAAAGAATCCGGACTAATAACCGGATTCTTTTTTTTTGACCAAATTGCAACATTCTCAATTTTATTTTCAACACATTTTAAAAAAGGCATACTAATTTATTTTCTATATAAAATGACTTTAAAAAATAATCGATAATGGAAACAAAAAAAGCAAACGTAACATCTTCAAAGAAGTTGTCCGGGGCATCTAGTATGCAAATGAAAGCAAACCCCTTTCATAAATTATTCATGGATGAGTTGAAAGACATTTATTGGGCTGAGAAACATTTGTCTAAGAGTTTACCAAAACTGGCAAAAGGTGTAACAACCGAGGACCTGGAAGAAGCATTTAATAATCATCTTGAGGAAACTAATGAACAGATAAATAAACTTGAACGTGTGTTCGAGCTCTTAGGTGAAAAAGCTGTAGCCAAAAAATGTGATGCAATGGAAGGTCTGGTTGAGGAAGCGCAGGGAATTCTTGAGGATACTGAAAAGGACACATGGACTCGTGACGCAGCACTGATTTCTGCAGCACAAAAAATTGAGCATTACGAAATAGCTTCTTATGGTGTATTGGCAGAATTTGCCCGCACAATGGGACATGATGAAGTTGTTGCGATTCTTGAAGAGATACTTGAGGAAGAAAAAAATGCAAATGAAACTTTGAATGAATTAGCGTTAGGTGGCATCAATGAAGAAGCATTCAATGAATGGAATGAAGATGGGGCAGAAGAAGATGTAAAAGAAGAATAGTGAGAATTAAATATCGCACTTCTATGATGAGTGATAATCTCATATGTTAAACAGTATAATTTATTCCGGAATTAAGTTAAGGGGCATAAAAATTTCTTAAATAGTTACGGTGGTTCTGAATACCATTGAAATTCAGAAATGTGGAAGCTGAAAAGCATAGATAGAGTAAGCAGTATAATATTTAAAATTTAATTATTATGGCAGATCAAAAAAATCAAAATCAAAATCAGAATCAGGGTTCTCAAAAAGGAAATACTGAACAAGATCGTTCACAGAACCAAGGTCAGAAATCAGGTACTCAGCCAACTTCAACTTCTGAATCGAACAGAAAGAAAGAAGAAGAGTTGAGAAGTGGTAAAACCGGCTCAGGCAGAAATGAAAACGAAAGTGGCGATCGTCGTTCTACACCATCTATGGAAGAAGAAGATGATGTGACAATGGAAAATGATCGTGAAGAAGAATCTGGAAGAAATTCGGGAAAATCTAAATCTGATTCTCCAAGTGGTCGTTCGAAAGATTCAGACCGTATTGTATAAGTGGTTGAACTTAGATTTAACTTTCAGTAACCTTAAGGTAACTGACAAAAAAATTCCGGAACAATTTATCAGTTCCGGAATTTTTTTTACTCTAAATCAAAATTTTCACTTAATCAATATTATTATCCGGGGGGAATAAAAAAAAAGTCAGAGACTTTATCTCATTATGTAATGAAATATCGTCTCTGATTTACAAATTGAAAGACTAAATTAAGAAATTCGATTAATGTGTATATTCATTTTTTCTTCGTCATACTTCAATTTGAAATACTTCTGACGAATTTCCATTATTTTTTCT
>JAYUWA010000171.1:0-6616 GCA_043753795.1 Bacteroidota bacterium
ATCGTTTTTTCGTTGATCAGATCTTTGATATCAAAGATGATCTTCTCTGCCAGATTCTGTGCAGTTGTCTGCGATTGACTTTCAGCATAAATCCGGATGATTGGTTCTGTATTACTTTTACGTAAATGAACCCACTCGCGATCGAATTCGATCTTTACTCCATCAATTGTATTGATCGGCTGACGTTGATATTTAGTTTGAATACCTTCGAGAATCTTGTCAACATTAATCTCAGCAGTTAATTCAATTTTATTTTTTGAAATATAATAATTCGGATAAGTTGCTCTAAGCATAGATGCGTTCTTTCCATATTTTGCAAGATGTGTAAGGAACAAAGCAATTCCGACTAAAGCATCACGTCCATAGTGAAGTTCAGGATAAATGATTCCACCATTTCCTTCGCCACCGATAACAGCGTCATTCGCTTTCATCGCTTCCACTACATTCACTTCACCAACAGCAGCAGCGAAATATTTACCGCCTGCTTTTTCTGTTATATCTCTAAGAGCTCTTGTAGAAGATAAGTTCGAAACTGTATTTCCTTTTTTGTTTTTCAGAACATAATCAGCCACTGCGACCAATGTGTATTCTTCACCAAACATTTCTCCGTCTTCACACACCAATGCTAAACGATCTACATCCGGATCCACAACAATTCCAAGATGAGCATTTCTTTTTTTCACTTCCTTAGCTATATCACCAAGATGTTCAGGTAGTGGCTCAGGGTTGTGTGGGAACTGACCATTGGGTTCGCAGTATAATTCGATGATGTCGTCAACTCCAAGTGCACGAAGCAAAGCAGGAACAACAATACCTCCTGAAGAATTTACACAATCAATTACGATCTTAAAATTCTTTGCTTTAATTGCTGCTACATCTACCAATGGCAGAGCAAGAATTTTATCGATGTGTTTATGGTGATAGTTGGGTTCGCTAACGAATTTGCCAAGTTTGCTTACTTCTGCAAACTGAAAGTCATCTTCATTCGCCAGACGTAAAACCTCTGCACCATCGGCAGCAGAAATGAATTCGCCTTTTTCATTCAGAAGCTTCAATGCATTCCACTGCTTAGGGTTGTGTGAAGCTGTTAATATGATACCGCCATCTGCTTCCATGTCTGTAACAGCCATTTCAACAGTTGGTGTAGTAGACAAGCCAAGATAGATCACATCTATTCCCAAACCTTTCAATGTTCCTGCAACTAGATTTTGAACCATTTCGCCGGAGATCCGCGCGTCACGTCCGATTGCAACAACAGGTTTTTTTGTGAATGTTTTTCTTCGCAACATCCATGTTCCGTATGCTGCAGTATATTTTACGATGTCCACCGGAGTCAATCCATCGCCGGGTTTACCGCCGATAGTTCCTCTGATTCCGGAAATTGATTTTATTAGTGCCAAAATTTGTTTTTATTTTCGGCAAAGATAAGCGTTTTTTCAGCATTTATGCCCCTTTTCAGAGGTATTCAGGTAGATTTATTAACCGAATGATTAGACGATTTTATTCTGAAAATCAATATTTTGCTCTGAATTGATATATGTTTCGACAATTTAACGATCAAGCCACAATTTAAAATCCCCTACGCGCTCCCGACTCACAATACCATCGTCTTCATTCATATGGTTAGCGAAAATTTTCAATCTGCTGTTCAGGTGCGATACGATCTTATTTATGCTGTCAAAATTTATTATCACTTTTCGACTGATTCTGAAAAACTGTTCAGGATTTAACAGAACTTCATTTGTATCTAAACTTTGATCTAAAGCATAACGGCTGCCGGATTTCGTAACAAGAATTACTATACCGTCTTCAGAGATCAGAAACGATATTTCCTCGACCGGAATGGATAGGATCTGCTCACCGCTGCGAACCATAAACCGGTTTTTATACCTTCGGTTAATTATGTTAAATGTTTCTTCTAATCTTTCCGATTGTCCGGATGTTAGCCTCTCATTTATCGATTTAAACTTATCGAGCGAGGTTCTTAATTCTGATTTTCCAATTGGTTTTAAAAGGTAATCCACACTGTTAACCTTAAACGCTTTGATAGCATATTCATCAAATGCAGTGGTAAAAATAATAGGTGCTGTATCTTTTACTTTTTCAAAAATATCAAAGCTGATTCCATCAGCCAGATGAATATCCATAAAGATAAGATCAACTTTCATTCCTGACTCAAGAAAGGCAATAGTTCGCTTAACGGATTCGGAAATATGTACTATTTCAAAAGTTGGCTCTATTTTGTTAAGCAAATTAGACAGATGCTCAGCAGATAATTTTTCGTCTTCTACAATTAGTACTTTCATTTAATTATAAGATAAAGTATATTAACGATTTGCAGATTCACAAGTAGCGACTAATTCTGTTTCTTCACACATTCAATGAGTAATCTAATTCCTTCCTTAGGCGTTGTTGCAAAAATCCCAAAGCGTTTTTCAAATTTAGTGCTATCAAAAATATAATCCTGTTCATATTGATACATCATCTCCGGAAACTCTCTCATTATTGGAATAAAGAATCCAAGTATTTTGATAAACCATAAAGGTAATGTCTGGATTTTAGCATCCACTTTTAGCTCATTTGCTATTAATTGTATCCACTGCAAATTTGTAAATTTTTCTTTTGTTGTCGGAACATGCCATACTTGATTGAAAGCATCTGGTGTATTCCCAAGTAATGCAGTAGCTTTAGCTGCATCCGGAGTATAAGTATAAGTATGAATTCTGTTGATATTGCCAAACGCTTGTGCCTTTTTTCCTTTCAAAAAATTATCGACAACCATTAAATTCAAAGCACTGCTTTTATTATCCGGACCATAAAAATCAGCTGACCTAGCTATTAGTGCCGTTAGCGTATTTTTATCAACTTCATCCATGATCATCTCGTGAAGTTTCTGCCTCACAACTCCTTTTTTGCTCGGAGCTTGAATTGGTGAAGTTTCTATCATATGCGGAATTGCCAATTTATCATACAAATATACATTATCAAAAAAAACAAGTTTAGCGTTATGGGCTTTACAACTATTAATAACTTCCCTCATAAATGAAGGCCATATTTTTTGCCAAACTTTTAATTTATATTCAAATCCAATAACAACATAAACTACTTCACTCCCGGCGATTGCCTTTTCGATTTGACTTAGATCATTTAAATCAGTAGGATAAAGTTCATCAGTTTCATTTACCTTTTTCGGATTTCTACTAACCAATCTAATGTGGTTTGTATATTTTTTTAATTCTTTAGCTAAAGGTATTCCAATCGCTCCGCCGGAACCTAGTATCGTTTGCATAGAGTTTTTTAATTAATTATGATGATCTTTTTTTTTAGGCTTTCTGCTTACATTCAATTGAAATCCATATCAAGAATAGGAATTTTAACTACAAACTCGTTAGTAGTACTATCAATAATAACAGGTTCTTTCGTAAAATATGAGTAACGCGCAATAATATTTCTCAAACCCGTCTTTGAACTATCTACATATCCTTTTCGCAACTGAATCGGATTAGAGACTACCAGAAAATTACCATCAACAAATATTTTTACTACTAAAGGACACTCTTCTGAAATTTCATTGTGTTTAATGGCATTCTCAATTAGTAATTGTAATGCCATTGGGGCAATGAACTTTTCTGAATCCGAAGAAGAAACTTTGATATCAAATCTAATATTTTCGCCAAAACGAATCTTCAAGAGAAAACAATATGAATCTATAAATTTTAACTCGGATCTCAAATCGACTAATTCCTTTTCTTTGTTCTCCAGCACATATCGATAAACTTTCGAAAGTTGGTCGATGAAATCAACGGCTTTATCCTGGTCTTTATAAACAAGAGAGGAAAGAACTGATAAATTATTAAACAAAAAATGCGGATTGATCTGGTTTCTCAGGTTCTCAAGTTGAGCTTGCAGACTTTCTTTTTTATGCATTTCAATTTCAACCAATGAGATCTTTAACCGATTGAAAAAATGAACACTTACCTGAACTGTAACTAAAACCAAAGTAACTAGCACACCAATTATCAGTGATGCCGAAACCATTGCATCTGATTTACTCTCGGGTACCTTACATAGGACGTAGTTGTAAAAAGCCAGTAGAATATAAATTGTACTTGCGCTATATACTAAACTGAAAAATGCCTGCAAAATGACCCGTCGTGCCGGTGATACTTCCCATGGAAGTTTTTTGTTCATGTACTTGTCAATCTGAAAACTACCCTCCCAGACAGCAATAGTTATGAAAATAGAAATAAAGATCCCGACAAAGTGATCATTCACTTCCTGTGGTGTTGACAATAAACCCAACAACACATGAATAATGATCCCGACAATGATCATGTAAATAAATCTGCTACTCAATATTCTTTTCACTTTTGTAAATTAACACTCGCTAAAACAAAATTTTATAGGTCATCATAGGGAAAAATCCAAGTTGATATTCAGTTTGAATACTTCTCGTCGTAGGATTATAAACTTTCTGAAAGATATTCTTTTTGCTTAAAATGTTTTGAATGTCAAATGCCCATTCCTGCGTAACTTTCTTGCCATTCAACTTATAGCCAATTTTAGCATCCAAACGAGAATAATCGCTATACTTATTTTTATAAGCCTCATCATAATTATATTCGGCTTCATTACTTGAAATTGATCGTTCGAGGTCAATCGGAACATATCGTTTTCCTCCTGCCAACGTAAATTTACCATTCAATGTAAGAACTTTTCTCTTATTCGGATCAAGGTTGAATTCCGCACCGGCCAGTAAATTCGCAGTGTAATTTCCATTAAAGGCAGTATTTCTTTCTACACCATCACTGCCTTTATATTTTGAATCAAATACAGAAGTCGTTAAAAGAAAATAATAGTTTTTGGAAAAGAATTTTTCAAGAGTAAATTCAACTCCGAAATTTGTTCCTGCTCCTGTGTTTACAAGACTGTCTTCATTTGGTGTTACATAGTCTGCTCCAATATTCAATGTAGAATATGTACTTGGATTTAATTCTACCGGAACGTTGCTTAAATCCTGATAATATGTTTCAACTTTTATCCGCCAATTCTGAGAGAACTGATTGTCATAGGCAATTACATAGTGATTACTATGAGTCATGTCCATGTTGTTATTTGTTTTGATATAAGTTAGATCAGGTAATTGTGTTTCATAAAAATATAAACTCATCGTCTGAATCTGGCTATGCATTCCCGCAGCCGCACTGAGTGATTGATTTTCCTTAAAATTCCATTTTAATCCGACACGTGGTTCAATTGCGTAGGTGCTATTGTATAAAAATTGCTGGTAATGTATTCCGGAATTCAGAACAAATTTGTCTGAAAATTTATGCTGCCATTTTCCATACCCCTGAATCAATGCACTTGTACCTGAAATGTCAGTAAGCTTCCTGTAATAATTTGAATTTTCTAAAATGCTGTCTGAATAGTTGAAACGAATCACATCAGAAATAAATCCAATGCTTACAGTATTCTTAGAACTGAACTTTTTATTTGCATTATATGACAATGAATATTTTCCTTCTGACGAACTATTTCCATAGCGCTGAATTTTACTTTCCTTATTGCTATAGAGACTATCAACAGATACAATGTTCTCTGTTCCCGATGCAGAAATACTTATTGTCTGACTTGTATTCTCATTGAAAAATAATTTATGAGTTAATCCAACAACACCCATGTTTGACCGGAAATAAGTATCTTCAGCAAAGCCACTCACAGTGAAATCACCTTCCTTTTTATCTTTATCCAACAGTTCGATATAACTTTTTCCTCCGATTCCAAAGATTGAAAAACGACCATATTTAATTCCTGTCGGAATCTCGATCTTAAATGAAAGATCCTGATACTGCGGAATAGAACTGTAGCCGAATTTTATTCCAAGATCATTCAACAAACCTAAAGTTGAATATCTGTAGTTAGCCAGGTAAGATGACTTTTTCTTTTTTCCGATCGGGCCTTCAGCACCAACTTCAAATCCATTGAAACCGATCTGACCCATGAATTCATTTTTCTCACTATTTCCTCTTCGCATCTTGAGATCAAAAGCACCACTCAATGCATTTCCATATTCTGCAGGAAAAGCACCGGTCATAAAATCTGAATTGTCGAGCAGATTATTATTCAGGATACTTACCGGTCCACCCGTTGTACCCAGTGATCCGAAATGATTTGGATTTGGAATGTTCACACCATCGAGCCGCCACAATAAACCTGTCGGACTATTTCCTCTGATCACAACATCATTCCGTGAATCTCCTGCAACAGAAACACCGGCAAAGTTAGCTGCCATCCGTGAAGGATCACCTAAAGAACCTGCGTACCGGTTTGTTTCTTCAACAGAAAATGAACGTGCACTGACTGTTGCCATCTCATTTAATGCAACACGTTTATCATGAGCTGCAGAGATCACTACTTCTTTCAGGTCTGCAACCTTTTCTTCCATTTCAAAATTAACAACCAACTCTTTACCGGAATCTAAAATCAGGTTACGCAATTCTACAGGAGAATAACCCATCAATATCGCCCTTATAGAAACTCGTCCAATAGGAAGATCTTTGATCAAGAAATTTCCATTGATATCTGTTGTAGAACCAACATTTTTTGTTGAATCAAG
>JAYUWA010000172.1:0-6592 GCA_043753795.1 Bacteroidota bacterium
TCTTAGGTAAGCCGTATGCGGGAAAACCGCACGTACGGTTTGATGAGGGGGCAGGTAAGGGCAATTAGGTCCTTACCGCTCTACTCTACCGGGAGACAACACAGTACTAAATTTTTCATTTCTTCCTCCTCACCATCACACCATCTCTCACAGGAAGCAACACTTTTTCAAGTCTGTTGTCATTTGCAATTCTTTCATTGAATTGATGTAAAGCAAGTGTATCCTTATCCATTTCTGAAAGTGGTATAAGTATTTTACCGCTCCATAAAACATTGTCTGCAAGAATGTAACCGCCAATACGGACTTTATCAAAAACGAGATCGAAGTAATTGGAATAATTTATTTTATCAGCATCAATGAAAACCAGATCAAAAGGCCCACTCAATGTTGGAATTATGTCGAGGGCATTACCGGTATGGATATTGAATTTTGAATCAAGTCCGGCTTGAGTAACATATTTCCTTACCATTGGAGTTAATTCATCGTTGATATCGATCGTATGCAGAATACCGTTTTCTGTTAAACCTTCAGCAAGACAAAGCGCTGAATAACCAGTGTAGGTCCCGATTTCAAGAATCGATTCAGGTTGAATCATGCAACTCAGCATGCTTAGCATCCGTCCTTGAAGATGTCCGGAAAGCATTCTGGGCATTAACACATTTGCATGTGTTTCGCGATTTAAATTTTTAAGGATCTCTGATTCAGGTGAACTATGAAGTTCAGAATAGACATTAATTTTTTCGTCAATGAAATCCATTGATCAATTCCAGTCTTTGGTTGCACCAATCTCAACCTGCTGAACGTTTTCTATCCAGTGTGAATCTGCAGTTGTTCCGTATTTGTCTACAAAGAAAATGATAACACAATTCGCTGTATTAATTCCTGCAAGATCAATTACGTAAGATTTTACAAATGAATTACCACGAGTCATAACTACTGCAGGAATCGGATCGCCGATAAGTCCATTGTTAGTGATGATCTTTTTCAAAAGATATTTATGATTATAACCACGGATCGTATCATTTAATGCATAGAATGGTAAAGTAGTATCAGGAGACAAGCCTTCAAAGCTGAAATCATTTAACTGATCATACACTGAATCATTTCTGACAAAAGTTTTTTCAACGATATAGCCATGCAGACGATAATCACCAAACATATCGGCACTGAAGCCAGTATGTACTGTTAGGTTAAGTTTATTCAATGCTGTGATCTCGGAAGCTTCAATTGCTAATCCGCAAGAAGGAACTTGTCCAATTTTTGCCTGAACAGATGTTACCCAATAATCAGGAGCAAAATCAATTGGAGAAGTGTTGATTCTGTTGATCAGGCCACCGGGATAAATAGAACTTGTATTGAACATACTGTCCAAAAGGTTCACGCCGGTTGTAGGGTTAACAATTTCACTTGATTGAAGGGTGTCGTTTACATGAATGTTGACGGCGTATACACGATCCGGCCAGAGTTTCATTAAAGAGTCAACAAGGTAATTCGCTTTCGGGCACTGTCCGCAAGACAATTGTGTGTACTCTTCAATCAGAATTTTTTGTTTGAAAACAGTTGGAACTGCTGAAATATCAGGCGCATTTCCCGGGTTAGGAATATCCTGTCCGTTTTCAGAACAAGAAGCTAGGAAGGCGAATAGGGCAATGATCAGATATCTGCTTTTCATAAGGGCTTAATTAACGCTGAAAAGTAAGCAATCTCTGTAACTAAATAAAATATTTTTGGCCTGTCTTTTTTTCATTAAATGTGGATGAATCCTTTATATTTGCGCCCTAATCGAAGAAATATGAAAAATCTCTCCTTAGCCTTGAACGGCGTTTTAATAGTTGCTGTCGGTATTTTATACTATTTGCACTTTAATGGAAAATCAGCTGCTAATTCGGACAATGCAGTTGCGGCCGGACCGATGAACGTTTCTTCAAAAGGGATTGTTTTTGTAAATTCTGATTCACTGCTTGAGTCGTATGATTTCTACAAAGATCAAAAGACGAAATTCGAAGCAGAACAAAACAGGATCCAGGCTGAATTGAAAAATGAAAGTGATAAACTTCAAAAAGATGCTGCCATCTATCAACAACAAGCAATCGGAATGACTGATTTGGAACGTCAGCAAAAGGAACAACAGTTGGGAATGCGTCAGCAAAATTTGATGGAGAGGAAGGATGCCATGCTCGGAAGATTGGATGAAATGCAATCAAGTTCTTCTGAAGAGCTTTATACAAAACTGAATAATTACTTGAGAGAATTCAATGCTGATAAAAATCTGCAATTTGTTTTAGGTTACCAAAAAGGCGGTGGAATTCTTTTTGCAAATGACAGTTTGAATGTGACTCGTCAGGTGATTGAAGGGTTGAATAAGGCTTACGCTGCGGAAAAACAGTAAAGATTTTCTAAAATATTTCGGATTTCGAAATGCGGATTTCGGAATTGGGTGTTTTGATAGACCTCTGCATTTCTCAATATTGATTCGGCTTTCCAGGTTGCATATTCCGCAATCCGAAATTCGCAATCCGCAATGCCTATGGTTTGTTGAACAGTAGTTTGAAATAAAACGAAGGCTTCTTCAGTCTGGCACGAATATCAAGATCTTCAAACATACACGTTATCGTTTCTCGTAAAGTTTGATTCTTGATTGCTTTGTTGACTATGAAATTAAAAAGTGTTTCATATCGCGCCAGTTTTTGCATTTTGTGACTGAGATTTATTTCACTTTCGAGTTGACTATAAACATTCTTGTGATAACTATATAAGAATTCAGAATCAAATCGATCAGCTACAACAGCATTTACAATTGTTTCGCCTGCAATTCTACCGCTTACAAGTGCATTTCCTATTCCTTCACCAGTAAAAGGATCTATTAATGAACCGGCATCGCCGACAAGCAGGAAATTGTCACCGGAAATTTTTCTTTTTACACTTCCAAGCGGCAAGCCCCAGCCTTGAATTGGTGTCAAAACTTTTGCATCTGCAAAACGTTTAGAGATTTCAGGATGTGCGGAGATTATTTCTTCAAGTGAGTTTCTTAGGTTCACTTTGCGCTTTGAAACATAGGAGCTCAACATTCCGATACCAACATTCACACGGCCATCATTCATCGGGAATATCCAGAAATATCCCGGTAATAATTCTTTCAGAAAATGCAGTTCAATAAAATTCTCCGGATGACAGCCGGAAACGTTCTCGTAGTACACACGCAAGCCGGCGCAATAGTGTTCATTTTCTTTTTTATCACCACATAATTCTTTTGCAACAATTGAACGGTCGCCTTCAGCTCCGACAACAATATCGAATTCATCTTCTGAAATAATGCCGTCTTTATTGATAGTAACTTGCAGTTTTTTATTTTTGCGAATAACTTTTTCTATAAAAGTATTCTGCTGAATGTTTGCAAATTCCGGATTGGCTTTTGAGAAAAGAAAATTATCGAAAGTTAAGCGAGGCGAAATAAATCCCGGGGCTTGCTTCAATTTCTCAGGGTTATTCGAAAATGGAACATCCAGCATTTTTCCGCCCGGCGAAAAAAAGCGGACTCCATAACTTCCTGAATTTTCATTCGTGTTGGAGGCGATTTCTTTTATGTATGCTGGGTCAATTTTATTAAGTTCGCTAACAACCTTTCCACTCAAAGCATCGCCACAAATTTTATCTCTTGGAAAAGTCTGCTTCTCAATAAGTACATGCTTGATCTTATTTTTACTCAAGATCATTGAAGTAGCCATTCCGGCTGGTCCTGCACCGGCAATAAGTATTTTGTGGGTTGAATCCAAACTTCTTTACTTTAATATGTAATCGTCATAATGATCGGCTAAAGATATATCTTTGAAACGATAAACCACTCAGCCAAATTCATTATGGGAAAATATCCTTTCATCGTCAGAGTATACGGAATCTATCATGATCAGGACAAAGGAATCCTGGTGAGTGATGAATTGGTGAATGGAATGTACGTAACTAAATTTCCCGGTGGAGGATTGGAGTTCGGTGAAGGAACGATTGAGTGCCTGAAACGTGAAATGATGGAAGAGACCGGACACGATTTTCAGATCATCGAGCATTTTTACACAACCGACTTTTTTGTGCCATCTGCTTTCGATAAATTATCGCAGGTAATCAGCATTTATTATCGAATGAAACCAGTCGGTGAATTTATTCAGACTATTTCCTCTGAAAAATTCAACTTTAAAGTCCATGAGCATGGAGCGCAGTCGTTTCGGTTTGTATTAATTGAAGAAATAAATGAAAATACTTTCAGCTTAATAATTGATCAGAAGATCGGGAAATTGATTGCTGGCGAATAGATCTAAGGCGAATTAAAAATTATTAATTTTTCAGTGAAACTTTCTTTATCAGAGATATATTGAATTAAATAAATACCGGAACTTAATCCGGATGTATTTAATTCCATGACATTATCAAAGATATTATCATTAAAAAAGATTTTACCATTTAAATCAGTAATCTTAATTTTTCCGGAGGAATTTTTGTCAAGTATAACATTCAAATAGTTTGAAGCAGGATTTGGAAATATAGAGAGCTTCTTAGAAGGGGTTGATGGTTGATTACCTCCATTGAGAATAGTTGTGTCCCTAAGTGATCTTTTCCAAACAGAGTAACCTGATGTTGCTGCAAATAGAGTATCATTTATAATGGTCAAGTCATTTATCTTTGAAGGATAGCCAGGTCTGTTAAAATCTGACCAATTGTTTCCGTTGTCTAGACTTATATAAAGTTGACCGTAATCCGGATCAAATTGAGATTCTACTCCGAAGATAATTGTGTCTGATCGCGCAGTCAAAGAACTTACTTTTAGATAGGGACTAATACCTATATTCTGGGATGCCCAATTCAATCCGTTGTTTGTGCTTATATAAATTCCGGAATCAGTACCTGCAATCAAATCATTTCCATTAGTAATTAATTTTCTCACAGAAAGAAAAGGCGTGAAACCTGAATTGGAGTCAAACCAGGTAATACCGTTATCAGTAGATTTTAGAACTCCATGCTGATAGACTCCTGCATATAGGTCATTCGCAAGAGTAGTAAATGAGCTGATACACCCTGAAACGACAGTACTATCCCATGTCGAACCTCGATTACTAGTATAAAATATTTTATTGCAAACTGCAACGAATAAAACTGAATCTTTCACAAGTAGCGGGCCAAGTATATATCCAGAAAAGTTAAGATTCATTGGCATCCACGTATTCCCCGTATCATTAGACATAATGAGCTTTGATCCTCCGTTATAATAAATACTTGCATATAGGTATTGAGAATCGCTTGTGAAAAAACCTGCACCTATATTTGAGGTTATACTTGTGTCAGAATGTATACCATTTCCTGATCGTATCCAATTCGCTCCTCCATCAAAACTTTTGTGAATCCCATTATAGGTAGCACTTCCACAAAAGAGGGCGCCGGAATAATTATATAATACTCCAATTTGTAAATTGCTTAGACCGATGTTTGCTTCAACCCAATTATTTCCAAAATCAATCGTTTTATATACACTTTCTCCATAAAGGCCAGTTGAAACAAAAATTTCATTTCCAATATTGCTAAGCCTGTTAATATTTGCAAAATCGGGAAGGCCACTTGCTGCACTGGTCCAACTGATGCCATTGTCAAAACTTTTAAAGACATGATAATGATTTAGAGTGGTGTCAATGACAAGTGACATTAGTGTATCACCAATACTTAAGATGTCAAATGCCCTATCTGTAATTCCTGAGCCAATTGGATTCCAGGTATCACCCTTATCAGTTGACGTTAAGATAGTATCATTTAGCGTTACTATAAAAATTGAATTTTCATTTATTGTAAAATCCAAAACCCGACCAATGTATTTATTTTCCCAATATATTCCATCTGAGCATCTATGAACGCCATAATTTGAAGCAACAAAAATAGTGTCACCTATTGCATGGAATTCTACAATTTCAAATTGCGAGCCAAGTCCATTTCCAATTTGAAAAAATGAATTACCTCTATCGGTTGATTTATTTAGTTCTCCTGAAGAAGCAACATACAAATCGCCATTATGTTCGAAAAGTGTCATAGATTGAAAATTGTAGAAGCCAATGAAACTCCATGCCGTTCCTATTTTCCTGAAAAGTCCATCATTAAAGGTGGCAGCAAAAAGAGTGTCTCCAATTTTGCAAACATCTCTAACAATTCCTTGTAAACCTATAGTGTCGGGTTGCCAGGTTAAACCATGATCAATACTTGAATAAAATGAACCATTATTCGCATATATACTGCTTGAATGGTGAACGCTATTTGCTACATATAGTGTATCTCCAATAGCTTTTAGTCCTGTACTGTAACCGCCTGGAGGGCCTGAAGTTTGTATCCATTGAGCAAAAGAAATTTGAGATGAGATTGTCAGAATTGAACAAATGATATAAATTTTTTTGAATATGTTGAATTGAAAATTTAAAGATGTCATAACCTGGAATTTCAAGTGCAAGTTTAAAACGAATATACTAGTTTCAATGTATATTTAATATGGAATTTATGCAAAACATCAATTTTTATGGGTAAAGTATTAAACATATTATTTCCTTAGTGCCCGTGAATTTATAAA
>JAYUWA010000173.1:0-6588 GCA_043753795.1 Bacteroidota bacterium
AATTTAATCTTCTCCTCCTTTTTTTGCAAATTTTTATCAACCTTTATCAATCAAAACTGTTGATAGACGAGGGTTTCAGGACTTTTTGAGGATTGACTATTTAATTATTTGTCGACTAGAATTTTTTTGTATTCTAACTCTATATTTTCTTCTGTGAGGATGTGAAAAATGTAAAAGCCGTTTGGCAAGTTTGACAGAAAAGCTAATTTCGCTTGAAATATATTGGCGGACATTTTTTCTTCTCCTGCTGGAATTCCCATTACATTGTATGCATTGACTCTTTTTATAGGAACAGAACTGTGAAATACATTCTCATCATCAATTAAAAATTTCGGTTTGCTATTATTTATCTGCTGGATGTCATCTGTTAGAAAATTTATATTTTGACCGCTTGAGTCAAGGCTCATACATTCATACCATTGCAAACAAATAGTTCCGGGCTGGTAAAAATTAAAATTATAAAACAGGTCATTCATACTTCCAATACCTTCAACCCATTTAATAGTTGTAAATCCATTATTGCAATTTAGCAACCCGTTACTGGTCTCTAAAGTAATCATTCGTTTGAAACCACGATTGGTTGCTATTGAGTCATCTGCTGCCACAATACAAAGTACTGAATCATTATAGCATGAATGAATGTAAACAGAGTCAGACAAGCTCAAACTAAAATCATACATAAGCAGTTCATTTGTATCTAAGCAATTCCAAAGCATAGGATCTGCATAACGACCATATACCCTTCCAATAGAATCTTGTCTGAATAAAAAAGAGTTCCGGAAATCATATATTTTTACATAATGTAAACCATTTACACTTGTGTCTCCTGTAATAGTATACGTATAATTAAACACAATGGGAGGCGGGTTTGAAGCGTCTACTGATATGTAATTCCATGAAGCATTTGTTTCAGGGAAAAAGATAATCTGCGCTTCTCCTTTATTTCTAAAAACAAAAACACATAAAAACATTAAACTCGTAATAAGGCATCTCATAATTAAATTTTCTTACCAATAAAGAGTAAATCTATACAATAATTTCAACTGTGCAAATTCGGAGAAAAATTTTAAGTAGGGATATTCAAATTTGACAGAATATCCGAAAGTCGGATTCCACTGTGAGATTCGTCGTATTTACATTGCCCATCAGAAATGATCAGCACTTGCGGTGATTCGTGAATGACTTGATATCGATTGGAGATTTCGTTGGAGATGTTTCGGAAATTGAGTAAGTCCAGATAAAAAGGAACAATAGCTTCAGAGTATTCACTTTTCCATTTCGATTCAATTCTGTGCAATGCCATTGTACTTATATTGCATGCAGTGCTATGTTTTAAAATTAGTATTGATTTTGTTTTTGATTCTTCATCGATCTGATCCAACTGCTCCAGCGATGTCAATTTTGTCCACTTCATAAACTCTTCCAATATCCGCCAACTCCTAAATGGCCCGATTATAAACAATAAATTATTCCCCCATTTTCACTTTTCACTTTTCACTCTTCACTCTTCACTTTTCACTTTTCATTCTTTCGTTTTCATTTAAAAAAAATCTCCCTCAGCGCCTCATAAAGTACATCCAAATCCCTCTGTGTATTAAACCCCTGAATCGAATACCTTAAAAATATGTGCCGCCCATGTACCATTACAGGGATTTCGATTTTATATTTTTCATACAAAATTGTTTTTAATTCCAGTGGCTTATCCGTTTTAATAGGAATTGAACACATTTGTCCAAGGAAATCATTATTGATCGGACAAAGAGGTTTTGACCCTACTAACTCACAAAAACGGAGATAATTTTTCTGAGCCAATTCTGCACTCTGTTTCGCAACTGCAGACCAATTATTCTCCTTCATAAATTCAATTGCTTTTGGAATGGTCAGGAAGGCAGTAAAATCACGTGTTCCCTGCATCTGGTGATAATCCAAAAACTGTGAATCCGACGGTGCGTCACTTTCATATCCCCAGCTAATAACGAGCGGATCAAATTGATCTTGCAATTCTTTTTTCACATAGAGAAACGATGACCCTTTTGGAGTCATCATCCATTTATGACAAGCACCTGTGTAGATGTCAGCTTCAAGTTTAGAAAGATCCAGCGGAATATGTCCTGGTACATGTGCGCCATCAACGATAGTGAGCAGTCCTCTTCGCTTTGCCTCCGCACATATTTCCTCAACAGGAAGTTTGAGTGCAGTCGAACTGGTAATGTGGCTGATGAAAATAGCTTTTGTCTTTTTAGAAAAACCTTTCCAGAATTCTTCAATGAATTTTTCTTTAGAAGCAACAGGCAAACTCACTTCATTACGAATGAATTTTGCTCCGCTCTTTCTACAATAGTAATTCCATGTGCGGTCCATCGCGCCGTATTCCAGATCAGTGGAAAGAATTTCATCGCCTGATTTAAGTGCAAGACTCTTTGCAATGATATTCATTGCATAAGAGGGATTGGGAGTAAAAACCAAATCGTCTGCATCGCAGTGAATATAATTTGCCAGTGCTTTTCTGGAGTTGCGAAGATACTCCAAGCTCCTGACAGCTATAAATTGCACAGGTTCACTCTCCATTTCCATTTGCCATTTACGCTGGTCTTCTATTATTGGCTTAGGACAAGCGCCGAAGGAGCCGAAGTTGAGGAAGGTTATTTCGGGGTTGAGGTAAAAGAGTTCTTTAAGCATTTTCTTTTCATATTAAAAAACATAGAGAACATAGAGTTCACAATGAGGCCATAGAAATTTCCATGGGCTCATTGCGAGCTCTATGTTCTCTGTGTTTTATTTAACTTCTAAATACTTTTGAATTGACAAAACCGATTCCATAGCCAACTCCGTCATCTTACTCAAAGAATTCTGTCTCTGATCAGAAGATATATAATCGCCTGTTGGAATTACATCTGAAATTGTAAGGATCGTTGCTGCCATTTTATTGAGATGTTTTGCATTTGCAAAAAGTGCGAACGCTTCCATTTCCACTGCAGTACAATTGTTGTCGGCAGCAATTTTAGGAATACCTTGAGTACTTCTGTAAAAGACATCACTTGAATGAATGTTACCGGCAATGACCGGCATGTTCATCCCCTTAGCAGTTTCATTGATTAAATTAAATGCTGCACCCTGATGTTCGAAATGATCAGCAGTGAATTCAAATGCATCTTTTGCATAGGTTGATTCACTGTATGCTCTATCGACGTTGATCACATCAAACACTTTCAACTTATCAGTATAAGCACCTGCTGTTCCGATACGGATGATACATTCAACATTGTATTCATTAAAAAGTTCATACGAATAAATTCCGATCGATGCACAGCCCATTCCGCTTGCACCTACTGTAACAGGAATACCTTTATAGTTTCCCGTAAAATAAAATGCATTCCGGATACTGCTCACCAACTGCACGTCAGTTAACATACTTTCAGCAATGTGTTTGGCTCTTAAAGGATCACCGGCAAGGAAAACAATTTTGGCGATCTGGTTGGGTTGGGCTCCGATGTGTATACTCATTTCTTCTTGGGGTAAGTAGTATTTGGTAATTGGTAAATGGCAAATTGCTTCGGGAACTCAAATGAAACAAATTACTCCGTAAGCTATGATTTTAAAGTATAAATAGTAAATCTTGAATAAGTGAAACACAAATCCAATTTTGTAAACAGTGCTAATCACTACTTACCACTTACTACAAACCTACAAGCCAACCATCTCCTCCGGCTTCACCCACTCATCAAACTGTTCGGGAGTGACGTAGCCTAATTCGACTGACATAGCTTTTAGTGTTTTGCCTTGCTTGTGTGCTGTCTGTGCGATCTCTGCTGCTTTGTAGTAACCGATCTTTGTATTCAATGCAGTGACAAGCATCAATGAATTCTCGAGATTCTTGCGGATGTTTTCGTGAATCGGAGCTATGCCTACAGCACATTTGTCATTGAAAGATACACAAACATCTCCAATCAACCGTGCTGAATGCAGGAAATTATAGATCATCATTGGCTTGAAAACATTCAATTCAAAATGTCCGGTTGCGCCACCAATGTTTATTGCAACATCATTTCCTAAGACTTGTGCAGCTACCATTGTCATAGCTTCACATTGTGTAGGATTTACTTTACCGGGCATGATAGACGATCCCGGCTCATTGTCCGGAATGAACAACTCGCCTATTCCACAACGTGGTCCGCTTGCAAGTAAACGAATATCGTTTCCAATTTTCATCAATGAGCAGGCAACTGTTTTTAAAGCGCCATGCGCTTCAACAATTGCATCGTGAGCAGCAAGTGCTTCGAATTTATTTTCTGCAGTGATAAATGGTAATCCAGTAAGTGTTGCAATATGTTTTGCAACATTTTCAGAATAACCTTTTGGCGTATTGATTCCTGTTCCTACAGCTGTTCCACCAAGTGCAAGTTCAGAAAGATGTGGAAGGATGTGATTGATTGCACGCAGACCGTGATCCAGTTGCGACACATAACCACTGATCTCCTGACCAAGTGTTAGCGGTGTTGCATCCATTAAATGAGTACGTCCTATCTTAACGACATTCATAAATTCTTTCGACTTGGCTGCAAGTGTATCGCGTAGTTTTTTAATTCCGGGTATAGTGACATTCATCAAAGCATAATAAGCAGCGATGTGCATTGCTGTTGGAAATGTATCGTTAGATGACTGCGATTTGTTCACATCGTCATTCGGATGAATTACTTTTTTCTCGTCCATCAGACTTCCGCCGCTTAAAACGTGAGCACGGTAAGCGATGACTTCATTCACGTTCATGTTTGATTGTGTACCTGATCCGGTCTGCCATACTACAAGTGGAAACTGATCGTCAAGTTTTCCTGCCAAAATTTCATCACAAACTTTTCCAATAAGGTCAGAACTTTCTTTAGGTAAAACTCCGGCATCGAGGTTCGTTAATGCAGCAGCTTTTTTCAGATATGCAAAAGCCCGGATAATTTCTTTGGGCATCTTATTTATGTCCTCAGCGATCTTGAAATTTTCTATTGACCGTTGTGTCTGGGCGCCCCAATACACATCAGCAGGAACTTCAACGATACCCATGGTATCTTTTTCTTTACGCATTGCCATTTGACTATATTTTTAATTAAATAATTTCAAGTATTCGTTCTATTGGCCGACCGATTAATGCTTTTCCATCTTTCACGACGATTGGTCGCTCAATGAGTATTGGATTTTTATGAAGGATTTTTATCCATTGTGCATTGGTCAATTTCTTTCCTTCGAATTTCGTTTTGTACAATGATTCTTTTGTTCGTACGAGATCGAAAGCTTTTAACCCAAGCATCTTCAGAATTTCTTTGATCTCTTTTTGTGAAGGTACATCAATAAGATATTCTACTAACTCATAATCTTCATCAGTATTTTTTTTGATGAGGTCAAGAGCTGTTTTGCAAGTTGCGCAAGTAGATTTAAAATAGATCTTAAGCATTTTCGATCTTAGTATATTCCATCAGATACGCTTTCATAAATTCATTCAGATCTCCATCCATTACTGCTTGGATATCGGAAGTTTCATAATCAGTACGATTATCTTTTACAAGTTTGTATGGATGAAAAACATACGAACGGATCTGTGAGCCCCATTCGATCTTTTTCTTTCCGGCTTCGGTTACAGCTTTCTGTTCATTTCGTTTGCGGATCTCCAGTTCGTAGAGTTGAGAGCGTAGCATTTTCATTGCCAGTTCGCGGTTACCCATTTGAGAACGCTCAACCTGACAAACAACAACAATTCCGGTAGGTAAATGGGTGAGCTGTACTTTTGTTTCTACTTTATTTACATTTTGTCCGCCGGCACCACCAGAACGTGAAGTCTGAATTTCAATATCAGCATCTTTGATCTCAATGTTGATAGTATCATCAACAAGCGGATAAGCATAAATTGATGCAAACGAAGTATGTCTGCGGGCATTGGAATCGAATGGAGAAATACGAACAAGACGATGCACACCGCTTTCCGCTTTCAGGAAACCATAAGCGAAATCGCCTTCGATCTGTAATGTTGCAGATTTAATTCCGGCACCATCACCATCCTGGCGATCGAGTTCAGTAACCTTGTAGCCATTCTTCTCGCCCCACATAATATACATCCGCATGAGCATTTCAGCCCAGTCCTGGCTCTCAGTACCACCAGCACCGGAGTTGATATTGACAACAGCAGAAAGTTGATCTTCCTCCGCACCAAGCATACGCTTAAATTCCATCGCTTCAAGAAGCTTCTGACTTTCTGCATAATGTTGGTCGAGTTCAATTTCTGTAGCTGCGCCTTCCTTATAAAATTCGTATAAAACGGCAAGGTCATCGACAGACGCCTCTAATTCTAAAAATGGTGCTGTCCAGTTCTTTTTTTGATTAATACCCTTCAATACCACCTGCGCTCGCGTGGGTTCATTCCAGAACTCAGGGGCATGAGTGAGTTCTTCTTCTTCTTTTATAGAGGCAACTTTTCGATCGATGTCAAAGATACCTCCTCAGGGCTTCAACTCGCTCTTTAATCTCTTTTAAATGGTCTGATGTCATAGAGGGCGAAGATAGGAATTATTTTAATTAAGTTGCCAGATAAAAGGCCGTTTTGGGTTT
>JAYUWA010000174.1:0-6587 GCA_043753795.1 Bacteroidota bacterium
GTTTCAGGAGTTTTCCAGAAAAAGTGAAAAAGAATTTAATCAAACCGATTTCACCAAGTTTGTTTATTTAGATCGAGCAAGTACTACAATGTCAATTGATGGATTTAATAAGTCAATTAAGAAATGTTTAAAATATAATTCAATTCACAGCAATGTTTTTCTTGCCGTGAACAAGCCCTTTGCAAACCGCACTGGAAATAAGTTTGACTGGATTTTTGGAGCATTTGGAATTGGAGCTGCCGTTTGTTTTATCTTCTTACTTCCTGCAAAGTTTGAAGAAGATTCGGTCGAACATAATAATAACGAAGTAAGTTCTTCGACAAGAGAGGAATTGAAAGATTTTTTGTCTTTCTTTATTCCGAGAGAAGGATTCTACATTACACCAATCATTATTGATTTAAACATACTCATTTATGTTATCATGGTTTGTTCCGGATTGGGTTTTATCTCTTTCAGCGCAAAAGATCTTCTGGCTTGGGGAGCAAATTTTAAACCGGTAACAACAAACGGTGAATGGTGGAGACTTCTGTCTTGCACATTCTTGCATGGCGGACTTATGCATTTGCTTGCAAACATGTTTGGACTTTTATTCGTTGGAATTTTTCTTGAACCATTATTAGGAAAGCTAAAGTATGCAGTTATTTATTTAACTACAGGAATTCTTGCAAGTATTTCAAGTTTATATTTTCACGATGCGACAGTAAGCATTGGCGCATCAGGTGCAATCTTTGGAATTTACGGTGTTTTCCTGGCATTGCTTCTGACAAAAGTTTTTCCAAAGGATTTTGGTAAAGCATTTCTGGCAAGCACAGTAATTTTTATTGGATATAATTTATTAATGGGATTTGCAGGAGCAGGCATCGACAATGCTGCTCATATTGGAGGGCTGGTAAGCGGATTTATCATTGGATTAGTTTTATCTCTTCAATTAAAACGAGATGCGGAAGAATTCACCTTGGAACAATCTGTCGAACAAAGCACGAATGACAAATTTCAAGATGGAAGTAAATACCCCTAAACTTAAAAGAACTGATGTTAAAATCAACAATCTGGCGTGACTGGCAGAAACGTTATAGTTAAATTGCTATTTCACATATTCCTAAACCAAGTGATAATAAAACCTAACATGCATTTAATAGAAAAAGAAAAAATTACTTCCGCCGTTATAGCAATTATGATGTTTATTTCTACTAACATCTTCTCGCAGTCGAACCAAAAAGCTGTGGACACTATGCCAATTGATCAAATGGTGTTTTCATTCGTGGAAAATAGTCCCTCCTATAAAGGAGGCGCAGAAGAGCTGACAGCTTTTCTTAATTCTCAATTTATCGGAAATTGCGAAGGCAAAAAGACCTATTTTCAAGTGACAGTTTTAAAGGATAGCAGTATAACCGACGTACTTTTCTTCAATAAGGAAACAGAATGCGATGACCAAATAATTGAACTATTAAAGAAGACGAATGGCAACTGGATTGCAGGTAGCCAGAGAGGACATACAGTAGCATGTTATGCTTTAATAACGATAGCATATGTCGGTAATAATAAAGTGGAGGTTAAACTTGGAGAAGGGAAAGGTATACAGCCGCCTAAAAAGCAATAATCATAAGCGCTGCAATAAAATCTTTTTAGAACAAGTTGCTACTCTATCACAACTCTCACCAGCTCAACTTTCTTCACCCCTCTCACCTTCAGAAAATAAACGCCTTGAGTAAACGAGCTCACATCCAGTACTGATTCTCCTCTAACTAAATCTTTCGAGAATAGTTTTCTTCCCCACATATCAATTAAAATAATTTCTGCGGGTTCATCTAATTTAATATGCAAAAGAGAATGAACGGGATTTGGAAATATTTCTGCAATAGGTTTAGCTTTTATCGATGGAGTGTAAAGTGGATCGTCGAGAACGATTAAAGTTGTCGATGCACTGCAATTATTGCTGTCACTTACAGTAATAGTATATGTGCCGGCAGGAAGTCCAGTAATTGTGTCGTTACTAATGCTACCGACGGCAGGTAGCCATGTTACATAATAGGGCAATGTTCCACCTGTGAAAGTTAGTGCTATTTCGCCGTTTGAACAGCCTACACAGCGTGTGCCGGCAACGGTTGCGTTAATTAATATTGTATCAGGTATGTTGATACTGAATGTTTGTATGGGAAGAGTGCAACCATTAGCATCATTAATTAAGACCTGGCAATTGATGCTGTTGCAAAATTCCGCGGAAGATAGAATAGATCCGTCGCACCACAAATAATTATAAGGTGATGTCCCGCCTGAAACAATTGCATTCACGGTTGCGCACTGGTCATAACACAATGCGGGGTCACTTGTTGTATTTGCAGTAAGTAAAGTGGGCCCTGTCACATTTACACTCAGAGTATCAATACAGCCGGTAGAATCTATAATAATTGCTTCATATTGCAATGCACATAAACTGTCAGCAAGTAAACCGTTGTCGCCATTGCTCCATTGAACAGTGAATGGTGAAATACCTGAAAGTTGTGCAGTGATATTTCCATCACAAGATCCATTGCATGAAACATTAATAATATTAAATGTCGCACCACAATTTACGACCTTCTCCGCAGCTGCAGAACAGCCGTGATAATCCGTTACTACAACCTGATAAAATCCGTTGCTTGATATATCTATCAAGTTGGCTGTATCACCAGGTAAAATATTTCCATCGTTGTACCATTGATAATTCCATGCTGAGGTATTTGCGATCAGAGTATTTACATTCTGATCAATCGTTACAGTAGGTAATTGACGAGTCTGAATAAAAACTGACTGTGAGCTTCCGGCACATGAATCTCCGGGAGCATAAATAGTCAGTGAGTAATTTCCTGTTTCTTTGACATATAATACTGTATCGTTTGCATTGGTTATGCTGTAATTATTTTTTTTCCATTGCAGAAAATAACCCGAATATAATGTGGCGTCGAAGCTGAGCTTTACGGAATCGTTATCACAAATTACAGATGGCAATGAATGATCGATCGAAATATGATAAGAAGTATCTGCTGTTACAAAAACTCCATTCGGCGAGTATTTACAACCGTTATTGTCAGTTACCTCAACATTAAAATAGCCGTAATGATCAGCAGTCAGAAACTCAGAATTTTCTCCGGGTAAATTATTATAATTAAATGTCCATTGAATATTTGCATAATTATTATTCTGAACTGTTAATAGTATGCTGTCGCCATAACAGAATGTCGGATCACCACTCCTGCTTATAGTGGTCGGCAAAGCATCAGGAAATGAATTTACAACGATAGGAATGGAATTTTGTGAACGACATCCGTTAAGCGTATATTTAAGTGTATAGGTTCCCGCGCAGTGAAAAGAAATTAAATCGTAATTAAAATTTGGATAGCATCCGGGCGGTGGATAATTAACCTGGTAACTAACAGTAGTTGGGTAGGGTGTGACCCGAACAGTAACTAATTGCTGATCATTGCAAATTGTATCATTATTTAGAATAGTAACTATTGGTGCAGCAGGAATCGGCGCCACAAAAACTTTAATAGTATCTCTTCCTGAAAAACCATTTGCATCGGTAACTTTGATAACGTAAAAATATTCCTGACCGGAAAGGGAATCCACTCTCTGAGAAATGAAAGGGTTGGTGCTTATTACAATGCCTGATGAAGACCATTCGTATGAATAAGGCGGTGTTCCATGGATAACTGTAGGAGAATTAAAATAAAATGTATAATTATTCCCAAAACATAACTGCTGATCAGCCCCGGCCTGAACTAAAATAGAATCTTGATTGTAATATAAATAATTAGAATATGCTAATTCGTTACATACGGTATTGCTTGCTAAGATTACATTGTAATATCCTGTAGCAGGAGAAAACAATGTATCAGCATGGAAGGCAGGAATAGTGTCTCCGTTATAAAACCATGAAAAATTAAATGTCAGAGGTGAATAAGGAGGCTGTAAAATTATCCCACTATCAATTGGAAGAATTTGTATTGATGAATAAAAAGAAGGATAGACTCCGGAAACACTAATTGATGAAGTTGAATAACAACCTGACGAATCATAAACATTTACCGAATAAGTTCCGGGTGCTGTTACATATATCGACCGTGTTATTTCAGAATAAGGAATCCATGAATATGAAAATCCCTGCGATGCAGTGAGTGTAATTGTGTCTCCCGAACAAACATTCAATCTTCCATATTGATCTGTAATCCCACCGGTCGCTGTAATCGTTGCGGAGCTATCCGGAGAAAATTGAATACATGTTGCTGATGACGTATCCACATCACATCCACTGGTCACCATAAGCCGGTAACATCCGGAACTATCTGCTCCCCGAAGAAATATAAGTGGTGAAGTAGGATATGTTAAACTTGCAGGTTGGAAAGTTTGATTATCGTTGCTGAATAACCAAAGATATGAATAGTGTGAATCGTACGGGGCTTCCAGTCTGACGGAATTATTTCTGCAAGAGAAAACTGTACTGTCAGTCCCGTGTGGAGCCACTGCACCATACGTCTGTGTAATGGTAAATGGAGCAGAGGGAGTAAGAATGCCGAGACTATCAGTAAGGGTAACCGAAAAAGTTCCCGGTTGTGAAATGCTAATACTTTGTGTTGTTTCCCCTGTTGACCATACATAAGAATTATAACCTGAGTCAGCATTGAGTGTTGCAACAGAGTTTTCGCAAATCACGGAAGGTCCAACAATTTCCGTAGAATAGACATCGCATTCTGAGCTAGTAGTCATTCCACCCATAGATACTCCTGAACCACTAGTATGAATCAGTCTTCCGTAAGCATCATAGATATAAGAAGTCTGTCCTTGACCGCAACCGAAGCATTCTCCGGACCGGAAAAGTAGTCTACCCTGCGCATCATAATTTGTGAGTGTGATATAGTATACGTCTCCGTTAGATGAAGATGAATCAGATAATTGATAACCGTTTGAATCATATGTATATGAATTAATTTGATTCGAAGAATAATTCCCATTGGAATAATAAGCACGAATATTTTTAAGGATATGATTATTGGCATCAAAAATCAAAGAATCTATTTCACTCAGGTAGAAAGTAGAATCAAAAGGATTTATATTAAAAACAGAGTCACATTTTAATAAGGCATTCCCTGTGGGATAATAAAAATGATCATACCGGTTTATTATCCATGCCTGACCATTCCAAGCGTAATAAATTTGCAAAGAATCAAAGCCGTTCGAAGAATAAAAATAATCTGTTTTACCGGAGTTCACCCAGGAATTCGATTGCCATCCCTGTTGAATTTTTTGAGTAAGTTGATTTATATTCCAGGAATAGAAAATTCTGGACTCGTAAACTCTTCCACCGTTAGATGGATGAAATAAAGTTTCCGAAGTTTTATTATTCAAGGAATCATATGTATATAAATAGCTCATATACCCGCCTTCAAAAAGTGTGCGATTACCGGCAGAATCGTATTCAATAATATAATGCTCGCTGTATTGTTCGATAGAGATATCTCCATCGCGATTTACAGTACATACACGGACGAGTGTCGAATCATGAGTAGCATTTGTTATTAAAGCGGTAAGAAGTAAATACAAAAGGAGAAAAAATTTCTTTTTCATTTGTGGAGGATTTTTCAGGATGTAAGTTAAAAAAATGCTTGAGACATTTATCCCTGAATTTGGCATAAAATGCAGAAATTATTAAAGGGAGCAATCTAATAGATGTATCTGCCCTGTGTGCTGGGTTATAAACACGATACTTTTTAAGATCACGAAAATTTAAGGTTTAAAGAGAGAAGTTTTGTTCGGGCAAAAGGTCCGGTAAAAGTTAATGTAATTAATTTGCAAAACTTGTTTTAATCATATAACGATAGGGTTTAACTCTTAACCAATTGTATACCTATTTCCCGGCAGGAATGTCGCTTGATCAGTTACTAACCTGAAGTGTCCGCTAATTTCCGCTCAACATTCCGCCTAGCGTCATACAGTTTACAACTTTCAAGATTGCGTTTGAGAGAAAGTGAATTTAATTTACAATTATAAATCGGTTGAACATTCCCCTGACCAGGAGTTTGCAATTACGAAGTACTACTACGACTTCTACCTTTCCCCATTCATCGGTTGTTTTCCTTAATTAATATGAAGTTCGCAACCCATTGAAAGGCTACAAATCCTATGATAAAGAATAATGACATCAGGTTAATTATTACACCAGTCGAATAAGTCAAACCAATGGCAACTATACCTAAAACTCCTAAAGTTATTGTATAAATTAATAGTCCGTTCTTGTTTTTTGAAGGAGAAAACATAGTGCCTAATGGCAACGTCATTGCAAGACCGAATACCGCAATAATCAGCCAAATGTCATCTGATAATGTAAAGTATAGAAATATTCCGGCAACAAATACACCCATACTTGCAGCAACGAAAGTTGAACTCATTTTCTCTTTTTTGTCAAGAAGCAACTGCCCATATTTGTTGAATCTCAGGAATAAATTACTTATAGGTTCAATTATCCATGTTGAAAATCCAATTACATAAATTATAATAATTATTGGTATTAGAACCGGTTGTAGTCCTTCGTTATTTATAGCTGTTGTTTT
>JAYUWA010000175.1:0-6580 GCA_043753795.1 Bacteroidota bacterium
AAAGCACAAAAATATTTCCCGCAGAGTTGCGCAGAATACGCAGAAAATCCGCAGAGATTCCTGCGGAATGAGAATATCTGTTTTTGTCTAACAGAAAAAAATCTGCGGATATTCTGCGTTGTCTGCGTATTCAGCGGGAAATAAAATTAAACCTTCATTAACACCTCAAAAGAAAATATTACAACCAAACATTCGTTCATCACCAAACTCCCTCACATGACCACAGACTTTCGCATTACCGGACGATCGGAAAAGATCAAGACCGGAATACTTTTGGGTACAATGTCGATTTTTTGTTTCGGACTTTCTTTATTCCGATTTTATTTTACCGGGAATACAATGTTTCTGTTCTTAAACTGGAATTTATTTCTTGCTGCAATTCCTTGGGCATTGAGCATATTTTGGAATTTATCTGTGCACAGATCAAAAAGCATTTTCACTTTTTCATTACTCCTTTTTAGCTGGCTTTTGTTTTTTCCCAATTCGCCATATATACTTACTGATCTTATCCATCTCAAACAACGAGGCACTTTTCCGGTGTGGTATGATTTAATTCTCATCCTGGCCTTTGCCTGGACAGGTTTGGCTTTCGGATTTTACAGTCTAATAGAAATTGAAAGTATTCTCAGAAAAAAATTCAATGACAATTTCATCAAAGTAATTTCCACGACCCTTCTATTTGCAAGCGCTTTCGGAGTTTATATTGGCAGGTTCCTCCGCTGGAATAGCTGGGACATTGTTAGCAATCCTTTAGAACTGTTTTATGATATTACACATCGGTTTATTTATCCAATGGAACATCCGAGGACCTGGGGCATTACTATCATAATTGGAATCTTCTTAAACCTTGCTTATTATACTTTTAGAGATGGTCGTCAACCGAAGAGTGTATACGAACAAAAGTCTGTCTGAATAAATAACAATTTTATTTCGTCGCCGTAGCCGACCGATTCTCAATCGTCTGCCCATCATCAATTGTAAAAGTAAAGCTCAACGTATTTCCCGAAATAGAACCGGTACCGTCATAGCGATCGGATCCAACCAATGTACTTACTATTGACAAAGAGTTACCACTGATGTTAGCATAAATAAAATTGCCTGTTCCGACACCGTCGAAGTTGTTCAATACTATCTGATCTGCTGCACTGTTACTGGCTGTGATCTGCATATTAAAATTACGCGTACCGCCACTGCCTGTCGAACTGCCTAACCATGTTCCAAGAAATTTATCTCTGTCGGTAGTTGATGGTCCTGTATCTTCTGTCTTTTCACAGGCTGTAAAAAATATGGTGCAAAGTAATACTGCGAAGAGATATCTTGAGGCTCTTGATTTCATTTTAATTGGAGATTGATTTAATTATGATACGCAAATACCGCTCCAAACGTTATTTCAGTCTTGTGTTTAGATCCAAACGGAATTTTCTTGCGGTATCTTTTGCAATATCATAACCGGCATCGGCATGACGGATCACTCCCATTGCAGGGTCATTGTGCAGCACTCTCTTCAATCTGCGCTCAGCATCGGCAGTTCCGTCAGCAACAATCACCATTCCTGAGTGTATGGAATACCCCATACCGACTCCACCACCATGATGCAACGATACCCAACTGGCACCACCTGCTGTATTGATCAATGCATTCAGGATTGGCCAGTCTGCAATGGCATCACTTCCATCTAACATTGCTTCTGTCTCACGATTAGGAGAGGCAACAGAACCGGTGTCCAGATGATCACGACCAATAACGATCGGGGCTTTTACTTTTCCTGTTCTGACCAGTTCATTGAACGCTAAGCCTGCCTTCTCTCTGTCGCCCATTCCTAACCAACAGATTCTTGCAGGCAATCCCTGAAAGGCAATTCTTTCACGAGCCATTTTCATCCAGCGAAGCAATGATTTATTTTCAGGAAATAATTCGAGTATCACTTTATCTGTTTCATAAATATCCTGCGGATCGCCGGACAATGCTGCCCAACGGAATGGACCTTTTCCTTCACAGAAAAGCGGACGAATGTATGCCGGAACAAATCCCGGGAAATCAAATGCATTCTTTACTCCGCGCTCCTGTGCGCGCGCACGTAAATTATTTCCGTAATCAAATGTGACAGATCCGCGTTTTTGTAATTCAAGCATCAGACGAACGTGTTCCGCCATTGCATCATAAGCAAGGTCGATATATTTTTCAGGATTTTTCTCGCGTAAAACATTTGCTTCTTCATTAGTCAATCCTTCGGGCAAATATCCGATCAACGGATCATGCGCAGATGTCTGATCAGTCAATACTTCGGGAACGATATTTCTTTCAATCAATCGCTTCAACAATTTAACAGCAGTACAAATTACTCCGATCGATTTATTTTCACCTTTGGCTTTAAATTCCAGAGCGAGATCAATTGCTTTATCAAGATCTCTTTCGATAAAGTCAAGATATTTTGTATCCACTCTTTTTTGTGCACGCCATTCTTCAACTTCGGCA
Source organism: Bacteroidota bacterium (assembly GCA_043753795.1). GTDB lineage: Bacteria > Bacteroidota > Bacteroidia > AKYH767-A > 2013-40CM-41-45 > JADKIH01. The sequence goes on from JAYUWA010000175.1 coordinate 2,476, forward strand.
GCAAGACAAACTCCATCAGCCATTGTCACTGCTAAAGGTTGAGCGCCACCCATTCCACCTAAACCGGCAGTCACAGAGAGTGTACCTTTCAATGTCCCACCAAAATGTTTATCAGCAACAGCATTGAATGTTTCATAAGTACCTTGTACAATTCCCTGCGAACCGATATAGATCCACGAACCTGCTGTCATCTGACCATACATGATCAAACCTTTCTTTTCAAGTTCGTCGAATACTTCCCAAGTTGCCCACTTCGGCACCAACTGAGAATTACTAAGTATCACTCTCGGCGCATCTTTATGTGATGGAAGTATTGCAACCGGTTTTCCACTTTGGATCAGTAACGTTTCATCATCATTCAAGTCTTTCAATGCTTTTACGATCAGATGAAAACTTTCAACATTACGAGCTGCCTTCCCTCTTCCACCATACACAACCAGATCTTCCGGACGTTCAGCAACATCTGGATCGAGATTGTTCAACAACATTCTCAATGCCGCTTCCTGAACCCAGCCTTTGCAGGAAATTTCACTTCCTGTAGGAGTTTTTGATGTACTCAGATCTAATTTTTCAGAGGATATACTTGTGAGCATGTTCGCTTATTTTTCTTTTTTGGATTTGGTTTTATTGAAGTCCCATGGACAATGTTTGCACCCGCTTTGACAACAATATCCACGTTTCAGGTGATATTTTTCAGTAAAGATAATATAACCTTCAGGCGATAGATAATAGTCTTCAGGATCAAATTTGTCTTGAATTGCCATGGAATAACATTGCAATCAACGGTATTGTTTGATGATTGGCGGGCAAATTTATCAAAAAACAGTGGGGGTGGCAACTTGTTTAATAAAACATTTCCAGACTCGGTTGGAGAGGTTTGGTGGAATGAGTGGAATTCGGATTGCGTATAGTAGAATGTGATAATTCTTAGAGGTTGGTTTGAGGGATAAATGGAACTGACTTTGTTTCTTCCCACACTCCACACACCAAACTCAAACTTTTTTCAGTTCTCACTACTCAAAAAATTATCGGTGTCGGTCTGCAATGTTGTACTGCTAACTGACGTTCCGGGTTAATATAGTGGCGGAAATCGAAGCTACAACTTTTCTTTGGCGGCTCAAACAATAATTTAAATATTAAACAATCGAGCCGTCAAGCAATGTCCCAGCCATTTCATTTAACCCAATGTTAGCGGTATACCCATCTTCACTCGTGTACGAAAAAAACTCAACTAATTAGGCTGTCCAAACTGTATAAAATCTAAGTAAACGGAATGTTCCATCTGTCCAAATGAACCATTTCCGATCTTGTAAAAGTTATTTAATTAGATCAATTAAAAATGGTAATCATTGTATACATAGTAACTATAAATCCAACAAATAAAAGCAACGCACCAAATTTTGTTGGTCTAATTTTTCGAGGAGCTTCCTTGCTAAAAGCACTTTCATAAATTACAAGGGAAACTAGGACATTAAAAAACCATCTGAGTAATAACCATACTTTTTTCATGCTATTAAATTAAATAATAATATCTACAAGTCCATTATAATCGTGTTCTAAATTTAAACTCCTCTCAATTTAGGAGAATTATGGGTTACTTCTATCACTAATATTGACGCATATTTTACCCCGGGTTGACAATGACGCATATTTAACCCCGGGGGGCCACGCTCAAAAAGCGAAACCTTATATTATTAAGCTTTTTTTAAATAATCAAAGGACTTTATTTCAAATGTAAATCGGAACCGCATACAGGCAGGTGATTTATGTAACAACAGAAGGACTGTGGATTGCGGATTGGGGATTATGATAATTGGCTTTTAAATATTAGGAAATCGAGATTCGATCGGCTGTATTCGAATTACGAATTACGATTCTCGAATTACGCAAAGCTGCTATTTATACGTATTTTCGCCAAATGTTGAATCTCCAATCCAAATCAATTCTACAACAAATCCGATTACCGGATTCCGGAGATGTCAATTTATCCATACTTCGTGAAGACCTTGTGCATCCTTTTACAGGCGGAAATAAATGGCGGAAACTGAAATACAACTTGATCGATTTCAGAGAACAAAATAAAAAAGTGCTACTCACTTTTGGCGGCGCATATTCAAACCATTTGATCGCAACTGCTGCTGCTACTCATCAACTGGGAATTGATTCTATCGGAATTGTCCGCGGCGATGAAATTTCAAATCCTTGTATTCGATTCATGTTGGAAAATAAAATGAAACTGATTTTTGTTTCAAGAGAAGAATACAGACAAAAAGAGAATGCAGATTACATTTCCAATCTGTTATTAACATTGAAGAGTAAAGGAATTATAAAAAATCCTTCTGATGTTTTTATTCTTCCCGAAGGTGGATCTAATCTTGCTGCTGTAGAAGGTACAGCAGAAATTGCAAATGAAATCCCTGATGCCAATTATATTTTCTGTGCTTGTGGAACAGGTGCAACAATTGCGGGAATCTCAAAAGGTGTACAGCCCGGACAAGAAGTTCATGGAATTCCAGTACTGAAAGGTGCGCAATTCATGCAAAAAAATATTTCAGAGTTGGGTGGAGATCTTTCAAAGATCACTTTGCATTTCGACTATCATTTTGGTGGTTATGCTAAATCAACATCTGAACTCGATAACTTCTGCAGAGAATTTTATTTCCTTAATAACATTCAGATTGAACCCGTTTATACCGGAAAAATGTTTTTTGCAATAAATGATCTGCTGAAAAAGGGAACCTTTCAATCCAAAAGCAGTATTACGGCGATTCATACAGGCGGAATTTTTCCGTTTTATCCATAACTTATAAGGATTTCAGGCAATAAATTACACTTCTAAGTGTATCTTACTCCATTCAATCATCGTAATAATCTCACAAATAACCCTCACAAAATTGCGTTTAATGTCTATGAAAGTTTCATCCATTCTTGCTCTCTTTTTACTTATTGGCTTTAAATCAACTTTTGCTGCTGATCCAAAGGCAGCAAGATTGCAATACATTGCTGATCACAAAGAAGATGCTATCCGTGAAATGATCAAGTCAGGAGTGCCTGCAAGTATTACAATGGCTCAGGCGTGTCTGGAGTCGAGCGATGGAAGAAGTCCTCTTGCTGTTAAGGCCAATAACCATTTTGGAATTAAATGTGCTAATTGGGTCGGACCATCATACATTCAGGATGATGATGAAAAAGATGAATGTTTCAGAAAGTATAACAATACTTTGGAATCGTACATTGATCACAGTAACTTTCTAAAGACTCGTTCTCGCTATGCATTTTTATTTGAACTTGACAAAACAGACTACAAAGGCTGGGCAAAAGGATTAAAAAAAGCCGGATATGCAACTGACCCTGCTTATGCTGATCGATTGATCAAGATCATCGAAGATTATCAATTGCATTTGTTGGATACGCAGGAAGAACTTCCATTGTATGCCGACAGCAAAACACCTGCTCCGGGACCAAACTCGAATCCTACCACTGCTTCCAGCAACTCTACGACTGAAGAAGTCATCGCCGAATCACTTCCAAAAAGAGATATAAAAGAAAAGCGTGTCTATGTTCCTTCAGTTGAAGTTGTCGATGCATTTTCAACACGTAAAATAAAAGAGAAGAACGGTATTAAATATGTAACAGCTCGTCATGGCGATACTTATTCAAGTCTTGCGAAAGAATTCAATCTGGGTTACTGGCAACTACCAAAATATAACGAAGTCCGTGAAGATGCAAATCTAAGCGAAGGTCAGATCGTTTACATTCAGCCAAAGAAAAAAGAAAGCGATAAGAAATTCTATATCACTAAACCCGGAGATACCGTTTTTTCAATCTCACATGAATATGGAATTAAAACAAAATACATTTACAAGTATAATGAACTTAACGAAGGTGCATCGCTTCCTCCGGGGAGGAAGATACTGTTGCAGAAAAAATCATAACTTTAACGAATAACGAATAAATCGAGTCTGGAAAGTTGTAAATTATTGGCTCAATATTTCACTCTACAAAATAAGTTAAAAGGAAAAAATACGAGTTTAAGCCTTCACTTATTAAGTACCCCATTAGTTATTAGTTATTAGTTAACCCGTTGTTCGAAATTATTGCCCCT